>NZ_RQET01000014.1 GCF_004769195.1 Leptospira fletcheri | reverse complement strand
AAGAAGATGCTGGAAGATTCCCCCCGAAAACCGCACCCCCAAAGAAGAGACTCCCCTTGCCCGACCTCCTGAAAGGGGGATCGGGCAGGAGGGTAGAGAGAGTGGACGTGAATGGTCGATTATATCGGCTCCGCATTTCGAATCGCTTCTTCGATTTCCTTGAGCTGGGTGGAGATGCGCGCATCGATAGCACCCACATCGGTTTCTATGATGACTCCGCCTCTGTCCACCCTTGAGTCTTCGTAGATATTTACCTTGCGGAGAGACTCCATCAACTTGATGAGTTCGTCCTTGTGCGCCGTAGTGATTTCCAGATCCGCAAAGTTCACGCGGATGTCTACGCGATCCCTGTCTTTGATCCGTTTCAAGGCTTCGCGTATATTATTGAGTACGATTTCCTTGCGCTCGATGATTTCGTCTTTGATGATCTTGCGCGCGATGATGAGGATCATCTCGACCATCTGCTTTTCCGAGGCTTGGATCAGTTCCGCACGAATGTCGATTGCTTTACCTACGATGGTTCCCAGGCGGTCGATGAGTCGTCGAACCTCTCCTTGTCCTTTTCGGAATCCCACTTCCCGTCCGGCCTCGAATCCTTTTAGATAGGCCTCGTGTTCGATCTCGGCCGTCTTCATTTCGGCTTCTTTGATCATCCGTTCGGATTCCATTTTGGCCCGTTCCAGGATCTGCTCCGCCTTGGCCTTTCCGGAATCCTCGTCCAATTTGATTTTTTCTTTGGAGTCCTGGATCATCTGGAAGGCTTTCTTTCTGCCTTCCTCTTCGATTTCCTCCGCTTTACGGCGGGAATCTTCCAGCATCTTCTTGATGCTTTCTTCTGTCTCTTCCTTGTACCTGTTCAGCTCCGCTTCGATCTCTTCGATCGAAGGGCCTTGGTACTGCTCGATGATGTTTCCTTCCTGGTCGACTTCGAACTCTTCCGCATCTTCGTCCCGATGGAATTTCTTGTACTTATCCGGAATTTGAAGCTCGACCTGATCTTGCATATCGGCGATCTGGATGGGTTTGAAGACGAGTTTGGCCATATCAGATGTTTCTCCGGAACTTGATTCTTCCCGATTCTACCGCATCCTTGAAAATTTCAAGAATACCGTTCTGGGCGGTTTCGATTTCCGCTAAGGAAATCGGTCCCATGGAATCCTCTTCTAATCGGACGATGGAGGAGAGGGAAGGTTCCATCCTTTCCAGGAGTTCGGCTCTGGTTTCCGGCTCCGTTCCTTTGAAGGCCACCGCGATCACGATCGGGTGAACTGGGGAAAAGAACCGATTCAGACTTTCCCGGTTTAACTCCAGAAAGTCCTCCATCCGGAAGAAGTGTTCGTTTATATTTTCGGCAAACTCGGGGCTCTTTTCGCGTATCCGTGTGAATAATTTCCGGGAATCTTGGGGATCCATTTTTCCCAATAAATCGGCGGCTCTTTTTCCGATTCTCTTGCTTGTTGTCGAACGGAATCCGGGGTGCTTGATCGCTTCTTTTTTGAATCTAAGGAATCGTTCTAATGCGTCCCTGGAGGCCTCCGATGAGGGGTCCAGCTCCCTGATCTGCAGAAGAATCTCTTCCTGCATGGATTCGGGGAATTCCTCCAATACTCGTGCGGAAACTTCGGGGTTCGCGTAGCATAAGATGCCTGCGATTCTGGAGCTTTCTTCTCCCGCAACGATTCGGGAAAGTTCTTCCCGGTTGCAGTTCTTGAGTTCTTCTAACCAGTCCGGTTCCGAAGGGGAATCTTCTCTTAGGATGGATTCCAACTCCTGGATGAGAATCATGGTCTCCTGGTCCATCGATTCCCGCGGAGTCGAGGAGAGTCCTTTTAGGAAGGCCCCAAGTAATTCTCTCTCTTCTTTCGCTTCTAGTTTTCCGCTCTTGTGAAAGCTTTCCAAGAGGCGGCTGGTGTCCTGCGGACCTAAGTGTTTGAATACTTCCGGGGGAAGGTGCTCCCCCAGAACTCGGAGGAGGCGACCCGCCCGGTTTTTATTTCCGGACAGGGATTCCATTAGGTTGCTTCCTCTTCAGAGAGCCAGGTCCGGAGAAGCTGAGCGACTTCCTCCGGTTTCTCCTTGGCCAGATTGATCGCGTTTTCGAGCAGTTCTCTCCGGAGTTTTTCATCGAGAGAAAGCTCGACTTCGGCGCTGCCGTCGTCCATGACTCGGAGGGCGGCTTCGCGCATCATCTGTTGCATTGCTGCCAGTTCTTCCTCGCGGAGTCTGCGGCGTCTTGCGATCTCTTTTTTGATCGCTCTATAGATCAGAATCGTCAAGATCAGGAAGAGAACGATTACGAGGGAAGCGATGACCATTTGTCGGATCGCTTTTTGTTTTCTGAGTTCCTCGTCTTCGGCTGCGAATTGCGCGGTCCTATCCTTCGGAATGCTGATTACGGAGATCATGTCTCCTCTCGCCTTGTCGATCCCTACCGCGGCTTCCAGGTTTTTACGGATGGTTCTAAGGTCGTCGTCGGAAACCGGAAGATAAGTGCGGTCGTAACCGGTCCCGTCCTCTTTTTCCTTTTTGGTCCATTGCCCGTCGATGACTACGGATAGGTTTACTTTTTCGATTTTCCAAGGTTGCTTTTGTACTTCGCTTACCCTGCGGTTGAACTCGTAGTTGTTGATGTTTTCGGTCTTTTTGTATTCGGCCTTTTGGTAGTCGGTATCCTTATAGCCGGGTGGAAGATTCGGTTCCGTTCCGGCCGGTCCGTCCGGAGTAAAACCTCTGCCGTTGAATTGTTCGCTGGTTTCCTTGGAGGAAACTTTTAGGCTGTATCCGTCGACGATTTTGAGTTCGGAGTAGGGCGTATTGGGGTCGTCCGGTCTTTCTACGACGGGGGTTACCGTATTGTCTTTGTACGATTCCTTGTCCCAATTCAGCATATATTCGAATCGTGTAATGTCGACTCTGTCTTCTCCGCCTAAATACCAACGAAGCGTGTTGCGAACGTCTATGAGTCTCTGGATCCTCTGTTCCTCTTGGATCCTTAGTTTTTCCTGCACGACTCTGAGTTCTAATCTCTCTTTTTCCAGATCCTCTTCGAAATCAGAGATGATCTTGCCGTCGGCGTCCGCGACCACTACGTTTTCAGGCTTGAGTTTCGGAACGGCCCTGGAAACGAGGTTTACGATTCCTTTGACTTCTTTTTTCGAAATCCCGTCCACTCCCGGAATAAAATGGAGAATGACGGAGGCTTTTACTGGGGAAGCGTTGGAGCTGAACAGCTCCTCTTCCGGGATCGCTATGTTGACGAACGCCTTGTCTACGGGGCGAAGAGTCATAAGGGATTGCTCTATGGCTCCCTTTAAGGCCCTGTATTTTTTAATATCCTTATCGAACTGGGTCTCAGTGAACTTCTCCACGTTGAACAATTCCCAGCCCTGCACTCCGGCAGGGATCAGGTTCTCCTGCGCCAGTTTGGTGATGATTTCCTGTCTTTGCTCCGGATCCACGCTGATCACGCTGGTATCGGAGGTTCCGTATTGATACCCCATGGAATCCAGTTTTTTGGTCACTTCGGCGAAATCCTTGGAAGTGAGGTCCTTGAACAGGATGATCCGGTTCTTTTGGGAGGAGACCGTTGCGAGAAGGCCGATCGCGACGAGAACGGTGAGCGCGACTCCTCCTAAGATCAATTTTTTGGTCATATCCAAGGAACCGAAGAACTCCTTGATATTATTCAGAATCTTTTGCAACTGCTCGGGCATATTCCTTCACCACCGACAAGATACGGGACATAATAGATTTTCGGAAACAAAGTACAATCCCTTTTTAAAAAAACTTTAGAAATTTTTTTTATTACACAGCGTATGTTTAGTATGTCTTTCGATAAGCGTCTCCGAGGATGACTTGTCCGCTCGAAAGCCTCCGAGAATCTTAGGAAATGCGCCCGATTCCGATTTTGGAAGAACCTATTCTTTCCTTCGAAGAGGCAAAAGCTCTTAACGGATATTTCGCGGACATGCTCTCGGAGTCTAGACGTAAAAAAATAGAGGAAGTTCTTTCGTTTCGTACGAAGTACTTAACAATTGTGTTGGAGGACGTATTCCAACCTTTTAATGCTAGCGCGACTTTGAGAACCTCTGAATGTCTAGGGTTAAGCGACGTATACGTGATCGAAAATCGGAACTCGTATAAACCGAATTCCGGAGTCGCGATGGGAGCTCAAAAATGGCTTCGGATCCATAAATACCGGGAGAAAAACGAGGATAATACCTTGGCCTGTCTCCGGGACTTAAAGTCGGCCGGATATAGGATCGTAGCCACTTCCCCTAAAGACGGTGAAGGGCTCCGTTCCCTCGAGGACCTTCCGCTGGATAGACCGACAGCATTACTGATCGGTGCGGAGGAGATCGGACTCTCGGAACGGGCCTTGGCTCAAGCCGACCTACATCTGAAACTGCCCATGTACGGATTCACCGAAAGCTACAATCTTTCGGTGACGGTAGCGATCGTCCTATCTGGTCTTCTACCTCGAATCCGCTCCGTTTCGGAAGATTGGCGTCTTTCCGATGAGGATACGGCACATCTTCGGAATTTCTTGTATAAGAAAACCATTAATAATGGTCCGGTAATAGAATCCGAATTTTTACGCAGAAGACGACGCTCGGTTTAGAGCTCGATCAGTAAAGAAGTCCGGATCCGGAAAAGAAGAATTGGAGCAATTTCCTCATTTGAGCTCCGGAAATTCCGGCTCCCAAATATTCCCCATCCACCCAGATCTCGAAATGCAGGTGTATGTTTTCATCCGTGCCTTTGGCTTCGCCTATCAGTCCCGAATTGCCGGCGGTACCGATCGTTTCTCCCGCTTTGACTCTCGAGCCCTCCCTTAATTCCGCTTTTATCGAGGAAAGGTGATTGAAGGAAGTCATTACTCCGTTTCCATGATCGATCCAGATTTGTCTTCCACCGAAATCCTTTTCCACATAAGTCACTCCGTTTTTCTGGGCCTGAGAACTGTGATATTGGTATTCGGATAGAGTCATGGGGGAATATTCCACGTCCGCTCTTACGATCGTTCCGTCCGCGGGGCTAACGAGAGGGTCCGAGAACTTGAGATTCCGAACAGTGCCGTCTTTTTCCTTTTTGTAATAGATATCCAACCCTTTGTGCACGCCGTTTCTGTACTCTCGTGGAGCGCCGGGGAGTTGAAAATCTTTTTGAGGTAGGACTCCTCCGACTACCGGATAGAGATAGCCTGTGATCCGCTTGGGAACGGAATTCAAACAGATGTCATTTAACAAAATCCTGAATTCGCTGACTACCGCGCTTTTATCCTCGTTCTTCGGAAAGAAGATCCGCAGTACGGAAGCGTCCATCGGCGGAATTCGATGGAAATTGTTCAGCTCCACTCGATCGTTTTTCAGGATCGTCTTCCAGGATTCCTGGTACAAGATCTGAACCTCGTATTCGGACACGGATCTTTTTCCCCGAAAGACGGGAACCACCAGTTCGATTCCGTTGATCAGGCGTTTGGTGCCGAAATCCACGATAATCCAATCGGGCTTCGTGCCGGACGCGGAATACCAATGCGTTTGGGGATTGGAATCGAAAAGATTGAAGGCGCCGTATTCTTCGTCGAAGGAGGAAGATACGGAATAGGAAAACGGTGCGACCGTCAATTTTCCGAAATCCAAGTAATCCACTTCCGAACCCAAGGATCCGTACGTTTTGGGCGCGGACAGGACGGAGAAAGTAACGGCGATCGATAGGAAGAGAAAGAATCCGAATCTCATGCTTTGGAACGGAATGCTTCTCCGGGTTGCATGCTTTTTCCTTTTTCTAATAGGACTTTCGCTTCGGCGACTTTCCAAGAATCCAAATAGCTGGGATCTTCCAGGCTGAGATCGGGTCTGAGCGCGATGGGGCTTCCCTCGTTTCCGAGATACAAGGATCTTCGGCCGAAAAAGCGTCCGGCTGCTTCCTCCGGTTGTACGATTTTTCTTCTTTCTCCCCGCATGGAGTAGGCGAGCGAGGCTTGTTCCACATAGGAGGAAAATTCGGTAGGATCCGAAGAGATTCCATGATCGGGTCCGGGAAGATTTTTATCTAGTGTAAAATGTTTTTCTAATGCGGTCGCTCCCAAGGCGACAGCCATGGCTCCGGCAAGCGTTCCCGCCGTATGGTCGGAAAAACCCAAGGGTCCGGAAAAGGAATGTCTGTAATGAGTGATGGTTCTCAAGTTCGCTTTTTCCGGAGGAGTCGGGTACAGAGAGACGCAATGGAAGAGCAAAAGATCCTTCACTCCGAGAGATTCCAAGAATTCCAAGGCGCGAACCACTTCGAACGCTTCCGCCGCACCCGTAGAGAGGAAGATGGGAAGCCTCGTGGAGGCGCATTTTTCAAGCAGACCTTTGTTTACGACGTCTCCGCTCGCGATCTTTAGGGCCCCGACTCCCAAAGAAACGAGTAGATCCACGCTCTTTTCGTCCAAAGGGGTCGAAAAAAAAAACAATCCTTCTTCTTTTGCGGCATCCCGGAATTGCCTGTGCATCTCCTCCGAGAGTTCATACTGTTTGAAGATTTCCACCAAGACCTTAGCTTTCGGATTTCGAAGATCGATGAAATCCTCCGTGCGGTACGTCTGAAATTTCACCGCATTTGCCCCGGCTTTCTTGGCGGCGCGGATCGTCTTCTTTCCGATTTCGAGATCTCCGTTATGATTCAATCCGATTTCCGCGACGATAAAAGGAGGGGAGTCCGGACTCAGTTCCGTAGTGGAGTTCAGACTAAAGCTTTTTGAGAACGTCATTTTTTCCTCTAGTTTCTATAAAGTAGGTATCGGTTTGATTTTTTAAAACGAAAAGGATTTCCTAAAAATCCTTTTCGTTCCGTGTTCCCGTTTTTCCGGTACGAGACGATTCTTCTCAGCTTATTTCGCGGGGGGGTAAACCATATTCGAGTTCATCAGATCGTAGCTCAGATTGAGGAAGGCCTTCGCCTTCGTTTCATAGAGATCGCAGGTGGCAGGGGACGATTCGCAAATTTTAGACGTCGGATTTTTGGAGTAGTACGTAGCGTCCCTGAGTTCTCCGTCCGTAAATCTGTACAGCGCCAAATCGTCCTGGATCCAGCCGATCACGCTCGAAAACGCGAAATAAGCGCCTCCATTCTCTTTGTCTTGTCGCGCGAGCAAATCCCTTCCCATCGCGGAAAATCGGACTTTCTTACCTACCAAGCCGAGTATCGTTGGAATTACGTCCAATTGGGAGGCAACCCGAGAATTGACTCCAGGTTTTACGTATTTCGGGGAATAGATCAAAAAAGGGATGTTCCTGTCCTCGTAAGGACTCAGGTTTCTATGATGGGTATGGTCCGCGACGAACAGGAAGATCGTATCTTCGAAGTACCGCGACTTTCTCGCCTTTTCCATGAACCTGCCTAGGGCCCAATCCGAATAATGATACGTGTTAAGATAATCGTAGTCCTGAACGGAATCCGGAAAGATTTCGAAACTTTTGTCCGGAACTTCATAGGGATAATGAGTCGTGAGAGTAAGCGAGACCGCAAGGACGGGGCGTTTTGCGGATAGTAATCTTTCGTGTAATTCTTCCAGGACATCTCCGTCGAAATACCCCCAAGCGCCGGGTGTATATTTCCCTTCCTTGCTCATCTCGTTCCGATCCACTACCGTATCGAATCCCCAGTGAGGGAAGAGAAAGTTCATATTGTCGAATCCGGCGTCTCCTCCGTGGACGAAGAGTGTGGAATACCCCGCCTGTTTCAGAACGGTTCCTAACCCTCCGAAGTTTCCTAACACTTGGTGGGTTCGAACGGAGGTGATCCCGGGCCTGTCCGGAATCCCTGTCAGTGTGGAAAGGAGGCCGTTCGTGGTTCTGCCTCCCGTCGCAAAGAATTTGGAAAAATACCTACCTCTAGTAGTGAGAGAGTCGAAGTTTTGTGCCAACTCATGTCCCAGGATTTTTCCCCCTCCGTTCGGTTTCAGAAATTTACCTGTCCAGCTTTCCAAAAGGATGAGAACTATGTTCGGCGGAGTTCCGTTTCTGGTCTCCGTCGTTTCTCTGAGGATCGGATAACGTTCGTCTATAAAAGAAGCGCCAGGATACTCTATCTCTTTCCTGACCAGTTCCACGGCTTGGGGGAAGGGAATCCTCAGGCTCGGAAGAAGCGTCTTGGATTTCAAATCGGTCAGAGTGGTGAACACCCCGTTCAAAGGAAGATTGTTCAGGAATTCGTTTCGGGAATGGATCGCGTCTGTGGGTCGCAGGGGTCTTTGTTGGAAGCCCCCTCTAAAAAGTAAAAACGCGATCAAAAAGGAAATCGGAATCTGTAGGAGTTCTGATTTCCGTCGGTCTTCCGAAAATTCGTATCCATTCCATTTGAAAAATGCGGCGACGAAAAGGGGAAGTCCGATGGAAATCGCGGATAAGGCGGAGAGAACCAGTACGGGAGAATTTCGAAAAGCGGCGGATAAGAGAACGAGAAAATCCTTCCCTAAAAATACGAAACCTTCGTAGCCCAGATGTTTGTTCGCTTCTCCGTAATAGATCGTGTCGCCGATCAAGTGGCCGCACATCCATAAGAAAATAAGGATCGGCGGAATTCCCCATAGGTAGCGATAAACCGGCCAGCGGTTAGCGTAATGGAAGGCGGACATCGTCCAAAACGGACCAAGCAGTATCGCGGCGACCGAAAGGTCGAAGCGGATCCCGATTCCGAATGAGGATAAGATTTCCGTCCAAGAGGAGTTTTCCACCTTGTCGAAGTAAACGAAAAGTAGAACGAATCTGAAAATCGTAAGTAAACCGAAGATCGCCGCAAAAAAAACGGAGATAATCATAAGGTTCGGCGGGATCCTTTTCAAGATTCAGGTCCATCCGATCGCTTTTCCGATTTGGTAGACCAAGAAGGAAGAAACATAGG
Organism: Leptospira fletcheri; assembly: GCF_004769195.1. Lineage (NCBI taxonomy): Bacteria > Pseudomonadati > Spirochaetota > Leptospiria > Leptospirales > Leptospiraceae > Leptospira > Leptospira fletcheri. The sequence continues at coordinate 195,412 of NZ_RQET01000014.1, read as the reverse complement.
CGAGTAAAGTCATGTACCCGAATAGGAAAAACGGCCAAAATAGGGAGTTCGTTTCCCTTTTTACTACCGCCAACGTGGACATGCATTGGCAGGCGAACGCGAAAAAAACCAATAAACTTAAGGCACTGGCCAAATTCCAAATCGGCTTTCCCGTTTCCGGATCCTTATCGTTTTGGAGCGCGGTGCGCAAGTCTTCTTGGTCGCTATCTTCGCCTTGCACGCCGTAGATGATGGATAGCGTGGATACCATCACCTCCCGCGCCGCGAACGAAGTGATCAGTCCTATGCCCATCTTCCATCCGAAACCGATCGGTTTCAGGATCGGTTCCATTGCCTTACCCATATAGCCCGCATAGGACTCGGAGATTTGCAGGGATTTTGCCTGGGCCGGTTCCAGTCCTGAAGTTTTGGATTCGTCCAAGCGAGGGTAGTTCGCCAAAAACCAAAGCAATACGGAGATGGATAGGATGATTTTCCCCGCATTCAATAAGAATGTTTTAATTTTCTTATATACTACCATAAAAAGGATTTTGGGGGAGGGGAAATGATATCGGGGGAGTTCCATCAAAAAGTAGGAAGGCTCGGATAAAAAGAAGGTCTTTTTAAATATGAAAGCCGCCGTCATGGACGCAATCATTCCGAGCAGGAATAATCCGAACAACGCTAAGGCCTTGGTCTGCAGGATTCCGAAAACGGGTTTTTGGGAAAAAACCGTTCCGATGACCAATATATAAACGGGATATCTTGCGGAGCATGTGATCAATGGAGACACCAGAATCGTAGTGATCCTATCCGCCTTGTTTTCTATGGTCCTCGTTCCCATGATCGCGGGAACCGCACAAGCGGCCGAGGATAAGAGAGGGATAAAGGATTTTCCGGAAAGTCCGAATTTTCCCATGAACCGATCCATGACGAAGGAAGCTCTCGCGATATAGCCGCTTTCCTCCATGATCCCGATAAAGAAAAAAAGAAGGCTGATTTGCGGGATAAAGACGAGTACCGCTCCGACTCCTCCGATAGCTCCTTCCTGGACGAGGGACCGGATCGGACCGTGAGGGAAAAAACCTCCGGCGAATTCCGCGAACGCACCGACCTGTTTTTCGATCCAATCCATCGGGATTTCGGACCAGGCAAAGAGCATCTGGAAAACCAGAGCCATGATGCCCAAAAAACTGACCAAGCCCCAAACGGGGTGCAAAAGGATTCTGTCCGCGAAGTTCAAGAAATGTTCTCCCTTCACTTCCTTGCCGGAAAGGGATTTGGAGAGAAGTTTTTTGATCCAAAGGGATTTTTGTACGAGTTCATCCGAGTAGGCAAAAAGCAGTCCGGACTTTTGGAAGAGACTCTCGACCAGGGTCCTTGCCCCCGTCGGTAAAAAGGAAAGACCGGGAATTCCCGTAAGCAATTTTTCTCCCGACAATTCTTTCAGGGAATTTTCCACGACGAACCTGAGGGATGTCGGATCGGAGCTTTCCAAGCGGTCGAGAATGGACCCGACGAGTTTTTCCCTTTTGCGATCCCAGGTAAAAGAATATTCAGGAATTCGATACGAGGAGTCTTCGAAAAGGATCTCTTTCAATTCGGGGACCCCTTCTCCCGTTCTCGGATTTACGAATCTAAAATCGATTCCGAAGGCGTTTCGAAGTTCTTTCAGGTCCAGACTTAAACCCTTTTTTTCCAATGCGTCCCTCATCGTAACGACCACAAGAGTAGGCGCCTTGAGTCCGGCGATTTGCATCAGAAATTGCAGACCCCTCTCGACGGCGACCCCGTCCAGAACGAAAAGGATTCGATCCGTTGTTTTGCGGGAGAGCAGAACTTTGGTGGCTACCTGTTTGTCTTCCGATTCTCCGCCTAGGCTATAGGCTCCCGGCAGATCCATGATACTCAGAGTTTTATCCTCGGAGCGGATTTTTCCCTCGGCTTTTTCCACCGTGACCCCGTGGAAATTTCCCGTCTTTTGCCTGAGTCCGGTGAGCCGATTGAACAGAGTGGATTTCCCGCAATTCGGATTTCCCGCCAGCAGGATTCGGTGCAGGTCGGAACCGACGGACTTGGAGGATTCCCGTATTATGCTTTTTTGTAATGCAGTCACTCTGTTTCCTCTAACTCCAGTAATTCCGCCTCTACATGTCTAAGGACCAATTGGACCAGTCCCACTTTCACGATGATTTTATCTTGGCTCGGATATTTGGCAAGGATCTGCAGCCTGGTCCCGGGAAGGAATCCCATATCCAGCAGGTTTCTTACCAGACCTTCTTTTCCGGGGAATTCCTTTAGTCCCGACAAGGTTCGGGATTCTCCGGGTTCCAGATCCAGTAATTTCACTTTCATCGGATGAATTTTTCCCGATCCCGGATCAAATCTATATCCGGAGCGAACGCCTTAACATAACGGTCGAAATACAGGATCTGTTTGATAAGGAGTCCGAACTCTTTCGGAATTTTGAGGCCGTTCCTTAACGCCAGTTCGCGGAATTCGAATAGTATCGCGTTCAGTTTTCTCTCGTCGAACGCTTCCAATTCTCCCATCTGGATTCCGAGCACCATTTCGCTCATTTCGTCGAATACCTTGCCTAGGTCCTGAGCTAATTTTTTTTCGTCCACGCCTTCCGCTGTGGAGTCCATCCGGATCAGACCCTTTGCGATCCTCTCCGGGCGATTCGTCGCGAGTCCCTCCAGAAAAATCATCAGACCTTCCCAAATTTTCGGAGAGATCCGACCGACGATCCCGAAATCGATGAAACCCACTGTGCCGTCCCGTAGGATCATTAAATTTCCCGCATGTACATCCGCGTGAAAAAAACCGGAGTGGGAAAGAGTGGAAAACCAGATCTCCAACGCGTCCGACAATGTGCGGGCTGGATCGGGAGAATATTTTCTCAAGGAAACTTCGTCCGTAATCGGAGCCCCGTAAAATCTCTCCATAACTAGGATTTTTTCCGTGCTGAGCCCGTGGTAAACTTTAGGTACCCGAGCCCTGGTCTCTCCCGCGGCAAGAAGGTATCTTTCGAACTCTTCTAGATTCGAGGCTTCCTTGCGGAAATCGATTTCCTCTAAAATGGAGGACTGAAATAATTTCATCATATCCGAAAGGCCGGACCGATTCAAGCCTGGAACGAATTTCTCGAATAATAGACTAGCCAGATACAACAGATTCAGGTCGGCGCCCAGTGCGGATTCTATATCGGATCTTTGCACCTTGATGACCACGTCGATCCCGTCTTTGGTAACCGCGGAATGGACCTGCGCGATGGAGGCGGAAGCCAATGGACTCGGGTCTATGCTCCGGAAATGGTTTTCCCAACGTCCTCCCAGTTCCTTACGGATCGTTTTTTCGACTTCGGAGAACGGGATCGGTCGTACGGCGTCCAAGCATTTCTGCATTTCCGTAACGATCTCCTCCGGAAATAAGGAGGGTGCGGACGCGATGAACTGTCCGAGTTTGATATAGGTAGCCCCTAATTCCTCGAAGGCTTCCCGAAGCCTTACCGGAAAGTCCTGAGATACGTTACCTCCCACAGCCAGGTCTTTGAGCAGGAGAAGGGTCTTTGAGGAAAAGATAAAACCGCTCGAAACCATCCGAGCCGCCCCGCCCAATCCTAGGCGAAGGTTATCCAGAAATCCGGCCATACGGTTCCAAGTTAGTAACGAAGGCTGTAAGGACAATCCAAATCGACTCTGAGGATGCCGGAGAGGTGGGTTTTTCTCCCGGAATTCCTTGTTTTGCAAGGCGTTGAATTCTTGTCGGAAGTCCGGAGTTTGAATCTGTATTTTGGTTTACGAATCAGTCGAGAATTAGAGGATGGCTTTCGAACGAATCATTTCGGTCATCGGTATGAGCGGCGAATCTGTATTGTTACAAGAACTCGAAAAACTCGAACTAAACGACTTAAAAAAGATCGCAGCCCTTTGGAATCTCCCCAAGCCGCCATTTAAGGAAAAGAATAAAAACCTTAAATTCTTATATGATACTTTTCTGGACGAGTTCTACTTAAAGGGAGTGCTCGAAAAGTTGACCGTTCTTCAGGTCAACATCTACACTTCCATCCTGAAGAACAAAAACGTCCTAACGTTGGGCGAAATTTCCAGAAAAGTGAACATTCCTCCGATCAACGTCGAGATGGAGCTGAATCTCCTTCGGAAATACCATCTCGTTTACCAGCGTAAAAATCGGGAACGTCTTACCAACAATTTAGATAAGTACCACGCTTATGAGGAATTGGCGGACCTGGTCCCTCTCGACCAGAACTTAAAAGGCGACAAATATAAGATTACGATCGAAAAGCTGCTGGATCACAAGAAGCTGACCGATATTTCCGCGGAATGGAAGAAGGCGGTAAAAGCTCCGGCCAAACTGGACACGATCCGGAAATTTTATTCCCATGCAACCGCCCCCGAGGCTTTCGAGAGTGCTCTGACTTCCCTGTCCGAATTGGAAAAGGATACGTTAGTTCGGATTTATTTGAGCGGAGGAGTCGCGGATGCGGACGATATCCGCAGTTTCGTGGTGATGAACCGCGGAAAATACGAAGCGATCGTTCCGGCATTGGTCGAAAAAGGTTTAGTGGCGGATATCTGTTTCGTGGAAGAGAAATTCGTCCGCGTCTTTGCTCTTCCGGAAGAACTTTTAAAATACATACAGAATAATCCCATCCTTCCTTCTATTAAGAAAGGAACACGCCAACGCCAAGAAAAGTCGGCTACGAACGAGCTGGATTTTTTCCTAAATACCAAGAAATTACTCTCTTATATCAGCAGAAAAGGCCTGGTTTTGGCCAAATCCGGAAAAGTAAAGCAGGCCGACCACAAGCGTACGGAACAGGAGCTTTTGAATCCGGACATCGGCATTTTTCCCGAAAAAAGCCAGATCTACCAGATGGAACTCATCCTTCCGATTCTGCGTCTGCTGAATCTCGCCGATATCAAGGGCGAGAATATCATTCTCCGCGGAGACGTGGAAGGATTCCTGAAAAAGGATATTTTTGAAATCATGAAACTCGTGATTCACGAGGTCAATGAAGCTCGCATGAAGAGGATCAATCCTCCGGAAGTCTTCCAACCGACGGAGATGCCTTTTTATGATAAGATGATCCTGGACAAATGCGTCAATCTGATCATCAAGTCCAAACGAATCCATCTCTCCGTGATCTTTTCTACGATTATCCGGGACCATCTGATTCTTTCTCCGGGATTCCGGACCAAGAATTTCCAAACGGATCTGGCGGATCTCCGGAAAGAGATCATGAGTGCTATTTTTTATCTGCATTTGTTCGGCCTTTTGGAAGTGGAATACCCGAACCGCTTTTTGGCTCTATCCAAATTGGGAGAGTACTTCTTCCAGACCGGCGAGCTTACTGGTTCCACCGAGAAGGGCGGAATCACGATCAATCCGGATTTTTCCATCATCGCCTTCCCGGAAAAAGTTTCCATCAACGGAATCCATCTGTTAAAGGCCTTTACGGAACTGAAGGATTATGACAGGGTCTATACCTTCATTCTGACAAAGGAAGCCTATCAGTTGGGGATTTTGCTCGGATACAAACCGATCGAATTCATCGATTTTCTCAAGGCTTCTAGTCGCGCGGAACTGGCTCAAAACCTCTTATTCCTATTGGAAGATTGGGGAGGAAACCTTCCTGTCGTGGAAATCGCCGAAGATTGCGTTCTCGTTCGTACGAAAGATCAGAACGTCATGGAACTTCTCTTAGGACAGATCAAGGGAAAGAAGATCGTCTTGGACGAAATCGGCCCGAACGCCATTCTCGTGGATAAAGCTAGGGTTCAAGACGTAATTACCGTCTCAGAGAAACTGAATCTGATCATTAAGCTGACTCGCTGATCGATCGGTTCCGGGGGAATTTCTCCGGAACGAAAAAATACCGTTATTCCGTCGTAACTTTAATTTTCGTTTTGAATTCCCATTTGCGGAAAGGGGCTAGGGCTTGCAGGCGCTCGTCGCTTACAAAGAAAAGGGCTTCTCCATATTTCACTAGGCCGCCTTTGTAATGAGCGTATTTGGTTTTATGGTCCACGAGTCCTATTTCTTTTACTTTGCTCCAGTCGTCGCAGGTCTTGAGAGTGGGAACTCGTCGGAGGTACAATTCCTTGATTACGCTGTCTTTAACGGAGTCCCGGAGAATCTTTTCCCATTCCATATTTGTGCAAATTATAAGTATTTCCGTAAAAATCAAGGAGATTCCTGTCGTTTTGCAACGCCTTGTCGCTCCACTCACAGGATCTCCTTCCGGCGATTTCGTTTAAAAATGAAAATACTCGGAATCCCGTTTTAGATCCTCGGCCAGATTCGCTAAACCGACGGAACTGGAACTTAACTCCTCCGAAGAAGCCGCGTTGGACTGGGTCAAATCATTGATATTGGAGATCGTAGTGGAGATTTCATGAATCGCCATTTTTTGTTCCTGGACGGCCGCACGGATGGAATCCGACCTACTTTTCACTTCTAAGCCGCTCTGGTTCACGGACTCGTTGCTTTTCAGCTGTTCTCCCATGAAGGAAGAGACTTCGGACATTTTCGCGTAAATCGTTTCTATGTCCCGAATGATTCCTCCGATCACTGCGACTGTCTCCTTGATATTTCCGACTCCGATTCCGATTTCGGCCTCGTTCGCTTGGATGATCTCTTCTATATCCTTGGTACTGCTGGAGGTCTTATCCGCAAGCTTGGAAATTTCGTCCGCAACCACGGCAAATCCTTTTCCCGCCGCTCCCGCTCTGGCTGCTTCGATCGCGGCGTTTAACGCTAACAGGTGGATTTGCTCCGAGATATTCGTGATGATTTCGATCACTCCGGTGATCTCCTCCGAACTTCTGGAGATTTTTCCTATACTGGTATTCGTTCTTTCGAGCGTCTTGCCTCCTTTTTTCGCGTCTTCCGTGATCCGTTTGACCTGACCCAACGCTTCTTCTACGTTTCGGGAAGTGGCGCGTACGGAGGAGGAGAAGGCGTTCATCTCTCCCCCCAACCGGTCCAGAAGTCGAACCTGCTCGTCGGTTTGGTGGGAGATGGAATCCATTCCCGCCGAGATTTCCTCGATAGACGCGGAAATTTCCTCTGCTGCTGCCGCTTGACCCTGAGCGTTATCCGAAATGGACTTGAGAGTCGCGGACATCTCCTCGGAGGAGGACGCGAGATTGGAGGAAGCGTCGGATATCTTATGAAGTACGTTTTTCACTTTCTTATTGAATTCGTTGATACTGATGGACATTTCGCCGATCTCGTTCCGGGAATGCACTGTGATGTTATGGCTTAGGTTCCCTTCCGCCATCTTTTCGATCAGGGCTCGGCTCTCGTTCAATGGATTCAGGCTTTTCGTCAGAATGTAGTAGATCAAAGCAGCCACAAAGATCAGACCGAAAAAGGAAAAGAAGATCATATAAAGAGCCGTCGATAACGCCTGATCCGCGATCTCTCCGTTTTCGATCGCTACGAAGGATTTGAATCCGAAACCGGGGTTGGATTTATAGATTAGATATTTATAAACTCCATTCAGATTATAGCGGACCGGTTCGCCGTCCCGGCTTTTCTTGAAATCATCCCGAAAGGAAAATTCCTGTAGTTTTTTCAAGCGGAAGGCGGGATTAATATGATTTACGAAGGTCATCCGTTCCGACCAGAGCCCGGGATAACCCGTTTTGCCCACTTTTACGGATTGCAGAATCCAGCCGGTCAATTCTCCGATCTTAAAGGAAAAAACCGCAAAGGTGGTTCTTCCCTCCGTAGGAACGGAAATCTGTTTGATGAGCAGAACCACCGGCGAACCTCCTTCGGGGGAAGCGCTCGGTTCGCTGGCGAAAATCCGGTTTTTGGAAATCTGTTCCGCAATCTGATCGGAGCCGGGAAGAGAAAATTTCTCCGTGATAAGGCCGATCTCCGAGTCCAATGTTCCGGCGAAAGCGAGTTTTCTATAGGAATTGCCTTCCGTTTGCAAGATCGCTACACCGTCGAATCTGCTCTTGGAGGAGATGAACTTTTCCAGAATGCCCGAGGATTCCTTCGTGTCGAACTTCGAAAGAAAGTATTTCAAATTCTGATTTTCCGTTAGGTCTTCCGAATCCTTTTCCGCGTCCCGGTAGATGGTTTCGGTAAGTATATCTAGAGTTTGGGCCAAATTCTTCATCTGTTCGAAATACGCGCCTCTGAGAGAATTGTAAGAGAGCTTGTAAACGATGGTGGAAACGCCGACCGCCAAAATGAAAACGATGCAAAAAAACGTGAGAGAAAGCGTACGGTTCAGGCTGAGTCTTACCAGAGAGCTGGCGTCTATGGACCCGAAAATGTCCGTCCGACTTAAATCCTCTTTGAGCTTTTCCGTAGTCAGATAGAAATACAGGGAAAGGCAGGCGGTCATAAACAAAAGCACGCCGAACAAATTATAATAATCCGCCGCAATTCCGGGATCAAAATAGCCGAATAGAAAGGCGGTAATCGCGCCGCCTAACAGCATTCGGCTGCCGGCCTCCAAGGAATGGAGGATGGGCAATCGGAACAAGGCCTTTTGGGCTTTGAAAACGGTTTCGCGATTTACCGCTCCCGTATCGAATTGGCTTCTGTATTCGTAGAGTACCGTCAATTTCCAGCGGGTTGCTAGAATCGTGTACAAAAGTAGGAACGGAGTGGCGATGGATGCGGCGAGGAGCAGGTTCCGGGTTTGAGATTCGTCAAGTTCCAATACCAGCGTAAACAAAAAGAGAGTGATTGGCACTGCCACTAAAAACGCGACTGCTTCCGTATAGAAAATAAAACGCGCTATGAATTTGTTGATTTCTTTACTGATTCCTTGCATGCGGTTGCCTGATTGCCTCGAATGATCTAAGCTTTTTTTATTTTCGCATCGGCGCTTCGACCTTTGGTGGTACGTCTGAGTTCCCTGGTTAGACGGGAGAGACTAACCCAGAAAATGTCTTTCCTGCGAGAACACAAGGAATTATTCATGAAGGAACCTCTCTGTCGGTAGGACCTCCTCGTTGAAAAATTTTTCGCTGGCAATCATCGGTGATATCCACGGTTTTTGGACCTCGGTCGATACTGAGTATTTTTCAAAAAGTGAATACGACGCAGTACTCTTTACGGGAGATCTCGGGACCTACCGAACGGAATCAACATTCCGAGTGGCACAGGAGATTTCGAAAATCCGAAAGCCCTGCTACTTGGTCCCGGGAAACCATGATACGACTTCTTTGTTCCAACTTTTAGCGGAAATTCTACACCTTCCTTCTTTTTTGACCTGGCCCGGTCTTCCTTGGCATCTTAGAAGGTATTCCCGTTTCCGTAAAGAACTTGGGGATATTAGAATATGCGAATATTCTTTACATAAGGAGATCGGGGGTCTGACGATTCTCGGGGCTAGGCCGCTGTCCATGGGATTTCGTCTGAATTTTCTCCCTTTTTTACGAAAGAAATTCTCCGTCTCGAATATGGCGGATTCCGTCCGAAAGCTGGATTCGTTGGGAAGGGAAGCCGCGGAATCCGGAGAGGATCTATTGGTTCTGGCACATAACGGACCCGCCGGCCTGGGGAACAAAGCCTCGGATATTTGGGGATGTGATTTTCGGAAAGAAGAAGGGGATTTCGGGGATACGGACCTTGCAACCTTTCTGGAACATGCCGCATCTTACGGAAGGACGCCTAATGTGGTGATCGCAGGGCATATGCACCATCATACGAAACGTTCCGTCTTATTTCGAATCTGGAAGGTCAGAAAGTCAGGAACCCTATTTATCAACGCGGCTCGAGTTCCCCGGGTTTTCCGGGATGCAGAAGGCATTTCTTGGCACCATCATGTTCGGTTGCGGAGAAAAGACGGTGCCTGGGATGCGGAAGCGGTGTACTTGAGGAACGGAAAGGAGGAGGTTTTTCCCCTTCCGGAACTTTTGGAAAGGGAAAAGGCCAGTGTGAAGGAGGAGGTTAGCCTTCTTCCGTAAAGAAATCCAGTTTTGCCTTCACTTCCTCGTTTAAAGGCTGCTTTCTGTGGAAGTCCTCCAGAAGTTTGACTGCCTCGTCCTTTCTTGCGACGTCGTAATACAACTCGGAGAGTTCGATGACGGGTCTCGGATCCATCGGGAATTTCCGATGCAGATCCAGATAGATTTCCTCAGCTTTGTCGCGGCTACCTTTCAGTTTGAGAGAGGAAGCTTTTCCGAGTAGAGCGAAGTAATCTTCTCCTTCGGAAAGGATCCGGTTGAAACATTCCAGAGCCTTATCGTACTCTCCCATCCCTCGTAAGCTGTCCGCGTAACGATTGATGATCAATTTGTTGTCTGGATCGAACTCCAAAATTCTTTCCCAGAATTCGTTCGCTTTCCGGAAATCCTTCTTTCCCCGATAAGACTCGGCTAATCCGTACAATGCGAAGAAATTCTTGGGATCCAGATCGGCCGCGCGACGGTAATATTGTATGGCTTCGTCGAAATCCTTGATCTTGCGATAACTGTTTCCGATCTCCGTCAATATCTTGATATTGTCCGGTTGGATCACGAGCAATTTTTCCCACCAGTGGATCGCGTCCTTGTATCTTTGGCATGCGAAGAAGAGATGCCCAAGACCTACGATCACATACTGGTCTTTCGGATTGATTTGGAGAGCCTGCATGTAATAGACTTCGGACTCTTTGAAATTCTTGAGCTTTCTGTGCGCGTCTGCCACGCGGCTAAGAATGGATGCGTCCGTGATCGTGATATGTCTGTATTCCTCGGCGATCTCTATCACGCGATTCAGCAGGTTCATTTCGCGATAGCAATTCATCATTCCCATGAGGGAGAATTTGTTGGACGAATCTTCCTTGATACATCTATTATAAAAATCTAATGCTTGTTTGAATTCCTTGCGTTTGAAATGGAGGTCTCCCATTCCGACGAGGCCGTACGTATTCGCTGGTTCCTTGGCGAGAAGTTCCTTTAACTTGGATTCCGCCTTGTCCCACTGTCGGCTGTCCAAATAGCGATAGGCTTCTTTGGCTAGGTTCTTGATCTGCGCGAAGTGAGAATCTTCTTCTTCCTTACCGATTTGTGTCTTTTCAATGGGTTCACTCATGAGATCGAAGGTTCCTTTTTTCCATTTTGAATCGGGCAGAATAAAACGGCCCTATTCAATATTTTATTTAGTATAATATTTGGACGAATGAGTAAGGATTTTCCGTTCCTAGAAATTCGTAAAGAATATTTGAACGGTTGAAAAAAAGCGGGAAAACCACTTTCCTATCGTTCTGTTCCTGAATTCTACTAACAACAATAGATTAGACCTTGTCTTCTAAGAATGTATCCATTGAACTCTTGACAGGACCTAGGCAAATGCTCGAATTGACTTAGGCGGGAGGAACAATGCCTAAAAGCGAAGGTAAAATCACCGGCGCGAGACTTATGGTCGAGCTCCTGGAAGAATACGGAGTAGATATCGTATTCGGATACCCGGGAGGAGCCATTCTGCCATTTTACGACGAACTGTATAAAAGTACGAAGATTCAGCATATTTTGGTCCGGCACGAGCAAGGTGCGGTGCACATGGCGGAAGGTTTTGCCAGATCTACGGGGAAATTAGGAGTCTGTATCGCAACCTCGGGTCCTGGTGCGACGAATCTGGTCACTGGCTTGACGGATGCGAAGTTAGATTCGGTGCCTGTGCTCGCCATTACCGGTCAGGTGGCCACGAATACCATCGGGACTGATGCATTCCAAGAAGCCGACATTTACGGGATCACTATTCCGATCACTAAATATAACGCTTTGATTAAATCCGCGGACGATCTTGCCAGACATTTCGAAGAGGCGACCCGCATCGCCATGGGGGGGCGACCCGGTCCTGTACTGCTTGATTTTCCGAAGGATGTCCAAACGGAACTTACGGATGTCCGAAAAGCCTCCAAGCTGAAAATCAATCCAAGGCATTATGAAAAGCCGGCTCTTTCGGGAAACCTGGATGCGTTTGCGGAAGCATTGAATCGCTCCAAGCGCCCTTTACTCTATGTCGGGGGAGGCGCCATCAATTCCCACGCTTCCGCCGAGATTGCGAAACTTGCGGAAAAAGCGGATATTCCCGTGACGACCACTCTGATGGGGATCGGGGCGTTTCCCGGGACTCATAGACTTTCCATGGGAATGCTCGGTATGCACGGAACGGCATACGCGAATAAGGCGATCTTGAACTGCGATTATATTCTGAATCTAGGAGCCAGATTCGATGACCGGGTCGCTAAGCCGGGGGAATTCGCCGAAACGGCATTTCGTGCGCACGTCGACATCGATTCCGCGGAATTCAACAAGCGGGTTCCTGTGGATTCCGTTATGCACGGGGATCTGAAAGAAGTTCTGGAGGCTCTCTTACCGAAAGTGAAGCAAGCGGATCGGAAAGAATGGGTTTCCTTTTTGACCGAGTTGAAAAAGAACCATCCGCTCGAGTTCGACGACTCTACGAATACGATCAAACCTCAGGCTTTCTTAAAACGTCTTTATGAAAAGACCAAAGGCAAAGCCATCGTTTCCACGGATGTGGGCCAGCATCAGATGTGGGCGGCCCAATATTATCTTTTCGAGGAACCGAACCGTTGGTTGACCTCGGGCGGATTGGGTACGATGGGTTACGGTTTGCCTGCGGCGATCGGAGCCAAGTTCGGAAATCCGGACCAGACGGTGATTTGCGTTTCCGGCGACGGCTCCATTCAGATGAATATACAGGAATTGGCGACCATAGCCATGTATAAGAAAGGAGTCAAAGTTCTGGTCTTCAACAATAACTTTCTCGGAATGGTCCGTCAATGGCAGGAACTCTTTTACGAAGAAAGGTTCTCCGAGTCGGAGTGGAATTATAATCCGGATTTTGTGAAGTTAGCGGAAGCTTATTCTATGAAAGCGAGAAGAGTGTCGGACAAGAACGAAATCGAGTCCGCCTTGGATTTCTTTTTGGAAGATGATGCGGCCTGCTTTTTGGAGGTCATGATTCCCGCCGAGGAAAAGGTGTTCCCCATGATTCCCGCAGGCAAGTCCCAAAAAGATATGATCGAGTTTGCGGACTTGATCGGCAGCCGTAAGAAATGAAACATATCTTAAAAATCCTAGTCAACAACCATCCTGGAGTGATGAGCCACGTATCCGGGCTTTTTACGCGACGTAGCTACAATATCGATTCCATCGCAGTAGGGGTAACGGACAAACAGGACGTTTCTAGTATGGTCATCGTCGTAAAGGGCGACGATTCCGTAGTGGAACAGGTCAAGAGGCAATTGTTGAAACTCCCCGACGTGATCGATGTGGAGGATTTGGCTTATCACGATTGTATCAGTCGGGAGCTGGTTCTGGTAGTCGTTCGCTGTGACGATAAGAATCGTACGGAAATCATTTCCATTTGCGAAGTGTTTCAAGCTAGGATTGCGGATTTGACCCAAGGTTCCTTGACCATCGAGTTTTCGGGCAATGTACGGCAAGTGAACGCTTTTATAGAAATGATGCAAAAGTACGGGATCGACGAGATCGCCAGGACCGGACAGATCGCATTACGTTATCGGTCTATCTGAAACAAAAAAAACGAATATAGATACGAGAGATCGATTTCTTTCGTGTAAAATTGTTACAATTGAGTGACAATTTTGAACCCGAGGTTTCTTCCCAATGTCGCTAGATTGACATTGCGGTATTTTTTCGGTAGGTAAGGTCTTTTTTTCCTTCCAGGTCGCGGATGCCGAGAATTCAGCTTCCGAATTTACGAATTTACGAGTCCAATTGCCTTATGAGTATCAAAGCTCGGATTTCTTTATATCTTTCTCTCGTATTGTTTTTGGGTTTTACGATTCTTACTTCCGTTAACTCCATTCTTTCGTTTCGGAACCTGCAATCTGAAATCGAAGACGCGTCCACCGTAACGGCGGAAAGATGGACCTATGAAATCAAGGATTACTTGGATTTAGCGATGGGGATGACCCGCGGATTCCGCATGCTCCTGATTTTTTCGAACCCGCAAAGGTCGGAAGTCGTGGATACGATGAGAGAGATCCTGGTTCGGAATCACCAGTGGTTCGGTATGTGGACCGTTTACGAACCGAACGCCTTCGACGGAAAGGACGCTCAATATAAAAATACGCCCGGGCACGACGCGACGGGAAGATTCGTAAGTTACGTCCATCAGACGAAGTCCGGTAAGGAATGGATCCTACAGCCTACCATTGGGTACGAAAGCGACACCGCCGATTTTTATCAGATTCCGAGAAAGACCTTGGAGCCACTAGTCACGGATCCTTATTATTATCAGATAGAAGGTAAGGACGTGTTGATGATTTCTCTAGCGGTACCAGTCAGCCAGGGAAAGGAATTTTGGGGAGTTCTAGGTATGGACATCACGGCGGAGCAACTCCAAAAGGTTATGGGTCCGATCAAGCCCTTCCGCAATACCGGGTTCATCGCATTGATTTCTCCGAAAGGAATCTTCGCTGCAAACGGAGGAAATCCTTCTCTTGTGGGCAAGAGGATTCCCGACCAAGAGGAATTAAAACTCGTACTGGAGAAAGGGCAGGGAAAAGAACGTTTCGTGCACGAAAAATCTGGAACGACCAACTACTTCTTCCCCTTCCGGATCGGTAAGGGACAGACGAGTTGGATTTTGCAAGTCAGCATTCCGGATCAGATTTTTTATTCGGAACTGATGTCGGTGCTTCTTCAAAACGTAACTTCTTCTTTGTTGATCGCTTGCGCCATTTTGATCGTACTAAATCTGATTTTTCAAAGATTAATTTCCGCAAGCTTGCTTAAAGCGATCGGATTTTCCGACGAGATTGCGAAAGGGAATTTGACGATACGTTCCGAATACGATAAGAAGGACGAGATCGGTTCCCTTTTTTCTTCCATGGGCTCCATGAGAAACAATCTTTTGAGAGTGGTACGGGAAATCGGCCAGTCCAGCTCGGAACTTTCCGGAACCGCGGAAAATATGTCCGTTTCCTCCAGGAATTTTTCGGAAGTAGCTCAAACCCAAGCCTCGGCCGCCGAAGAATGCTCCGCTACCGTGGAACAACTCTCCGCCTCGGCTTTGAACGTGGGCAAGTCCGTGCAAAAGGCGATCGGCAACATGCAGGAAATAGACGCTAACGTTCTTCGTTTAAGGGAACAGTTTGCCAGTATCAATGCCGAAATGCAGGGGCTAGCCAGGGTGGCGGCGGCTTCCAAAGAGGAGGCGGCCTTGGGGGAATCCGCAATGAGGACTTCTACTACCGCGATGGGGGCGATCGGAGACAGCGCTTCCAGAATCAGCGAAATCCTGAATATCATCACGGACATCTCCGAAAAAACGAATTTATTGGCCTTAAACGCCGCGATAGAAGCCGCCAGAGCCGGAGAAGCCGGAAGGGGATTCGCAGTGGTCGCGGAAGAGATCGGCAAATTGGCTTCTCAGACTTCCTCCAGCGTTCAGGAAATCGGGAATTTAGTCGGCTCTACGAACGAAGCGGTCGTGAACGGTAACCAGAAAGTCACGGAAGCCGCTTCCGTCTTGAACCGCTTGAGGGAAAGGGTGGAGGAATTCGATCGTTCCGCAAAATCCGTACTTTCTTCCGTAAAAACCCAGGAAGAGAATACGCGGGAAATAGCGGAGAGCGCCACCACTTTGACGAGTTTCAGCATGCAGATCGAAGAGGCGGTGAGCGAACAGAGAAGGGCCGCGGAGGAAATCGCCAAAACGATTCTGAACATCTCGGAAGGAACCCAGGAAATAGCTGCCGGAGCGGACCATCTGACTTCCTACGCGGAGAATATGAGGGGAAGATCCACTCACATGAGGGACTTGATCGATCGATTTAAAACTTCGGAAAACTAGCCTTTTACCAGGTCTAGGATTTCGGAATCTAAAAAAAGGACCGCTTCGGGTTTCCACCGGAAGACCGAGCCGTCCCAAGTGGCTATGCCCGTTTCCGATTTATTTCGGAGTTTTTTCTTTAGTTCCTCGGCGCGTTCGGGGATCAGGGAGAGAAACCCGTCGAGTCGGATCGGAAGAAAGATTCTGAACAGGGACAATACGATTTCCTCGAAAGGACTCGGAATCTCATAAGAGCCGTACTCCTTTCTTTTGAGATAAGCTTGCGTATTTCTCGCGTTCGCATAACGTCCCTGCGGCAGGAATCCGTGGGCTCCTGGACCGATGCCAAGATAATATTCGTACGTCCAGTATTTCAGGTTGTGCCTGGATTGGAATCCGGGTTTGGAATAATTCGAGACTTCATACTGGAAAAAATCCCTCTTTCTCAAAATTTCCGGCAAATCCCGTAGGATCCTTTCTTGGATTTCCTCTTCCGGCGCCGGAAGGATTCCGTCGGAGACCTTTCTACTGTAATCGGTTCCTTTTTCCACCGTCAGGGCATAGAGGCTGATATGCGAAACTCCTGCGGAAAGGATCCGTTCCATGTCCGAGTAGAATTCCTCTTCCCTCTGTCCCGGAACTCCGAACATCAGGTCCGCTCCGAAATTGCGGATCGAAGAACCAGAGAACGCATCCAACACTCTCGAATACGTTTCCGGATCGTAAAACCGATCCAAAAAATTCAGATGCGTTCCCTGATAGGATTGGATCCCCACATGCGCTCGATTGATACCTGCGTCATGTAGTTCTTGGAGAAGTTTCGGATTCAGATCTTCCGGGTTGCATTCCAGGGTGATTTCGGCATCCTTTTCGATCGGAAGATTCTTTTTTAAGAATAGTATGAATTTTGCAATTCTTTCGGGAGCGGCTTTGGAAGGAGTCCCTCCTCCGAAAAAGATGGTATCAAATCGTAAGTCCTTTCCCGAACGATCGCCTGCGATTCTATGCAAGATCTCCTCTTCGTAAGCGCGGAATAGCGGCGCTTCGAAGGGAGAAGGTTCCGATCCGATTCCCTCCGAATAGAAATCGCAATACGAACATTTTTTTACGCAAAACGGATAATGTACATAGATGCCGCTCTTTCCGGATTTGTCGAGAATCGGAAGAACGGCGTCCAATCAGGGATTCCTTTGAGCTGCCTTGATTTCCTTTTCAGGACCGTTTTTCAATACTAAATTCACTTTAGGAATCTCTTCTTTACGATCCAAAACGGAATACAGGAGGGCTTTCTTGGATTCGAGGGTAGGGGAAAAGGAAAAGAGAATCCGCAGATTTTGTCGGTTCGGAAGATTTAAGAAAGGGGTTCCGTAATGCAAAACCACGATTTCGGCCTGCGGAAATTTCTTGGCAAGACTACCGGCCATATCCAGGTCCACCTGCGTAAATCCGGTCAGAACGACTCTCTTTGCTTTTTCTTTTCCTAAAAACGCGTTCACTTGGGAAAAATTCAGGTTCTGTAAGGAACGGGAAGAAAGTTCGCCCGTAAATTCCCCACCCTTCAAAGAAAAAACGGTTTCGGAGAGAGGAACCGTCGAGGGGGCATACGCGCTTGGATAGGATACGATGGAGGATCTACTTACGTCCCGGTTCAGTTCCGGGGTGTTCCACTCAGAGTGCAGAGTTTCCCTTTTTGCCGCCAAGTCCTCCTGGTATTTGCGTAAGGATTCGGAAACCGTTTCCGCAAGGATTTCCTTGGACCTTCCTTCTCGGGCAGATCGCTCGAAGTCCCATAGGATCCCGTGGCGTATCTTCAAAAGGGTTTGGCGTTTCACTGCCTCTTTTAGCAGATCCTGCCCGTCTCTATGAAGGGTTCCTTTTTTGTACGCCTTGAGGATCCGGTCTTTCATGTCCTGGGTGGTCTTTCCCCAGCTTGTCATCAATATGATGTCTGCGCCCGCCAGTAAAGCGAGCACTCCCGGTTCGTAGGCTTGGTAATGCTCATCAATGGCGTCCATCTCCATTGCGTCCGTGATGATCACACCTTGGAATTTCAATTCTTTTCGAAGCAATTCGGTCAGGATTTTCGGGGATAGGGTGGCCGGAAAGTCGGGATCGATTTTCGGATAAACGATATGGGCGCTCATAATCGCCTCCGCCCCGTTATTGATAGCGGCCCGGAAAGGAACCAATTCCAGAGAGCGTAATTCCTCCAGATTTTTTTCGATCCGAGGAAGTCCCAAATGGCTGTCCACGTTCGTGTCTCCGTGTCCCGGAAAATGTTTGATGACGGGGATTGCACCTCCTAGACGAGCGCCTTCTTCATAGGCAACTCCCGAAACCAAGACCGTGTCCAAATCGCTTCCTAAAGAACGAGTGTTAATCACAGGATTTTCCGGATTATTATTGATATCCAGGTCCGGTGCGAATAGAAAATTCAAGCCCAGCTTTCTCAGTTGATAAGAAGTCACGAATCCCACTTTTTTTGCATATTCCGCATTTCTGGTCTGTCCAAGAGCCATGGCTCCAGGGAATTGTGTGACTCCGTCTTTTACGCGGATGACCCGACCTCCTTCTTGGTCTACGGAAACGAGCAAGGGAAGTCCCGTCCATTTCAGCGCTTTCTTTTGTAGGGAATCGTTGAGTTTTCGGATTTCCGCTTGGTCGCCTAGGTTTCTACCGAAGAGGATGACTCCTCCCGGAAGGATGGTTTCCAGCTCTTTTTCCGCAGTCGCGTCCAGGCTTGTGCTCGGGATTGCGACATGGATGACTTGACCGACCAATTCTTCCGGAGTAAGTTTGGATACGATCTCATCCGCTTGACGTCGCATTTCCTCCCGGATTTCTTGTGCTTGTAGCTCCGCTCGATACTGTCCTAGCCATTGTAAGGAACCGAAAAAAAGGCAGGCAAATAACGCCGCCAAAAGAATACGCTTGGTCATGTATCCTTCATCGTAACGCACTCGGGATCCGTAAAGCACAAGTTTCGAACGATTCTTTCGATGCTCTTTCCGGGACTCAGGTCGTCTAAAAATGGCTCCGATCAGAAAAGAAGGGGGAAAGGATGTTTCAAGTAGCCGGCAAAAAGGAATTCTTACGGATTTGGGTTCTCGTTTTCTGCGTACTAGCGGGAGATCTAGGATCCAAACCGGGCAAGGAAGCGATGGGTGTGACGCAGAAAGAACAGGAGCCCAGAAGAATTCTTTTTTTCGGGGACAGCCTCACAGCCGGATACGGATTGGATTCCTCGGAACAAGCATTTCCTTATCTTGTTTGGAAGGAATTATCCAAGCCTTATCCTAAATTACAATTCACGAATGCGGGGGTTAGCGGAGATACGACTTCAGGCGGTCTCGCTCGTTTGGACTGGGTACTTTCCTCATCCTATGACGTCTTTGTCCTGGAATTGGGAGCGAACGACTCTATGAGAGGAGTTTCTCCGAAAACCACCGAGGAGAATCTCCGCACCATCATACGTAAGGTCCGAACCAAATATCCCAAAATCAGGATATTACTTGTTGGAATGAGAACGTTTCCGAATTTAGGAAGGGAATATTCCGAAGAATTCCGAGCGATTTATCCCAGGATCGCCAAAGAAGAAAAGGTGGATCTTGTTCCATTCCTTCTCGTAGGTGTTGCCGGAGAAAAGAAATTGAACCAAAGGGATGGAATCCATCCTACCGCGGAAGGACATCGGATCCTCGCGAAAACTGTGTTACCCTATCTCAAGAAACAGTTAAATTAGTTTGGGAAACAAAGAATCCGAATTAAACCGATCTTATATTCCATAATTGCTTGCCGACGGATCGCAAACAGGGGTAGAATACCTGCGGTTCAGTCGAGGTAATTATGACCGGTACTCATTTTAGGACTTGTACGTTATGCGAAGCGATGTGCGGTTTAAGAATAGAAGTGGAAAACGATTCCATCGTCGCGATACGGGGAGATAAGGACGACGCTTTCAGCCGGGGTCATCTATGCGCCAAAGGTCCGGAGCTAAAGAACCTGTACGAAGACTCCGATCGATTGAAATTTCCGATCAAACGTACTCCGTCGGGTTGGGAAAAGGTTTCCTGGATCGACGCTCTTTCCGATATCGCACTTCGATTAGTCGGCATCCAGGACCGGTACGGCAACGATTCCGTAGCGGTATACAACGGAAATCCCACCGTTCACAATTACGGATCCATGCTTTTCGGCCAACGGTTTACGAATCGGATCCGAACTAAGAACCTATATTCCGCAACCTCCGTGGACCAACTGCCTCACCAATTGTTATCCTATCTTATGTTCGGTCACCAACTCCTGGTTCCGATTCCGGACATAGACAATACGAATTTCTTTCTGATCCTGGGAGGGAATCCTTTCGCTTCCAACGGAAGCCTGATGAGCGTTCCGGACGTGAAGAAAAGACTGAAAGCGATCCAGGAACGTGGAGGGAAATACGTGGTCGTGGATCCCAGGCGCACCGAAACCGCCGCGCATGCCGATGAACATATTTTTATCCGCCCCGGCTCCGACGCTTTTTTCCTTTTCGCAATTATCCATTCCCTATTTCAGAAAAACCGAATCAAGCCCTCTAGTCTCTATAAGACCGAGGATGTCGATCGCATCCGGGAACTTTCCTCGGAATTTTCTCCCCAAGCCACGGAAAGAGTCACTGGAGTTTCTGCGGAAACAGTGGAGAGGATCGCCTCCGAATTCGCGGACGCAAAGGGAGCGGTTTGTTACGGTCGCGTCGGCGTTTCCACCCAGGAATTCGGAGCGATCTGCCAATGGCTGATCAATTCCATCAATATTCTCACCGGCAATATGGATTCCAGAGGAGGAGCGATGTTCACTCTTCCTGCGGTGGACGTAGTAGATCCCAAGAGCACGATGAGGACTTCTCCCGGTAGTTTCGATACGTTCCGTTCCCGAGTGAGAGGATTGCCCGAGTTCAATGACGAACTCCCCGTGGCCGCTCTGGCGGAAGAAATCCTAACGGAGGGAGAAGGTCAGGTGAAGGCCTTCGTGACGTCCGCCGGAAACCCGGTCCTGTCCACTCCGAACGGAGGAAAATTGGAAAAGGCGCTTTCGAACTTGGAGTTTATGGTCAGTTTCGATTTTTATTTGAACGAAACCACCAAGTATGCGAATTATATCCTGCCTCCTACTTCCCCTTTGGAACACGATCATTACGATCTGATTTTCAACGTGTTCGCCGTCCGAAACGTGGCCCGTTATTGCCAGCCTGTGTTCGAGCCGGAAGCCGGAATGCTTCACGATTGGGAAATCTTCTCGGATTTGACCAAGCGGTTGGAATTGGCTCGCGCGGGAAAGCCTCTACCGGAGGAACTCATAAAGTCGAAAATCACTCCCGCCTCCATTATAGACCATGCTCTTCGCTCGGGTCCGTACGGAGCCAAAGGGGAAAAGAACCTGGAACTGAGCCTGGATACTCTAAAAGCGAATCCTCACGGAGTCGATTTGGGAGCTCTGGAATCCTGTTTTCCGGAGAGATTGCAGACGCCGGATCAAAAGATTTGTCTGGTGCCCGAGAGAGTCCTTTCGGATATGGGTCGTTTGAAACATAGGTTCGAAGAGGTTCGAACCTCTAACGAAAGCCTTTCTTCCGGACGGCCTTTTCTTTTGATCGGAAGAAGGCATCTCCGGAATAATAACTCTTGGATGCACAACCTTCCCAAGCTCATGACGGGAAAAGATCGATGCACTCTATTAATCCATCCGGACGATGCGGAGAGCCTAGGAATCCGGGAGGAGGAAGAGGTGCTCGTCGAATCCAGGGTAGGAAAAATTTTCCTTCCTGCGGAATTGACCGATGACATGATGAGAGGGGTGGTCAGCATTCCCCACGGGTTCGGGCATACCCGGTCCGGGACGAAATTGCAGGTTGCAAGTCAGTTTGCAGGAGCGAGTATCAACGATTTGACGGACGATTCGTCTGTGGACGAATTTTCCGGAAACGCCGCCTTTAGCGGAATTCCGGTCTCGATCCGACGCAAATCGGCCTGAAATTCTTAGTTTTTTTCCGAGAGGAAGGATTGGAGGGCCCTTCTTCCTCCTTTTAGGGAAAACGAGTTCGGATAACGATCCGTTAATAGATCGACCGCTTTTAAGGATCGCATTCCGGATTCGCAGATTAGGATTACGATCGAAGCGGAGGGTAAAGAAGGAATTTCTCCTTTCTTCAATCTGCTGAGAGGGAAATGTTCCGAGTCGGAGATGGGATACTCGGATCTTTCCTCTTCTTCCCGGATGTCCACTAGGAGATACTTCAGGTCATTTCGATTTTTCGCATATTCCCAAACGGAAATTTCCCGAAGACTCTTCCTGTTTTCCGCGGAAGAGCGGCTGTCTCCGCAAACGACGCAGGCCGGATCCGGAGGAATCTTGCTTTCGTAAATGATCGGAGATTCCCATTCCATTAAATAAAGTGAATTTACGGAAACGGAATTCGGATCGAGTAGATAACGGATCGCTAGATTGGCTTGTTGTAGTCCGGCAAGAGCGGTCTGAATTCCCAATACTCCTCCGTCTGCACAGCTTATCGCGTCTGTCGATTCCAATTGCGGGTAAAGACAGCGATAACAAGGTTTTCCTTCCGGAGAGAAGATCGCGAATTGCGCACTGGTCCGGTACAGAGAAGCCGTACACAAGGGTTTTCGATCCCGTACGCATCGATCATTGATGGAATATTTCGCCGGGATGTCGTCCGTGCAATCCAGTACGAGATCCCAAGCCTTCAGAAAATCCTCGGATAAGTCGTCCGAAAAAGGAAAGGAAAAAATCTCTAACTCCAGCTTCGGAATCCGTTTTCTGAGAAATTCGGCGGTCACCTCCGTTTTTCTTTTTCCTAGATCCGAAAGAGTGAATGCGGTCTGTCTATGCAGATTGCTGAACTCCACCCGATCGAAGTCCATCAAACCGATCTTTCCGACTCCGGCGGAAGCTAGATGCAAAGAGGCGGGAGAACCTAAGCCTCCTAAACCGACCACCAGTACGGAAGAGGAGAAAAATTTTTCCTGCCCGACTTCCCCGAAAGAAGGAATTCGGATCTGTCTGGAAAAAAACTTTTTCCTTTCCTCGTCCATACTGATGATTTCACTCCTTGCTTGGGAATACGCAAGTTCTTTTGTTTTCTCCGATTTTCCTTTTCGAGCGAGCGCTCGATTTCGATTCCCCGCTTCGCATCGATATTCGATTTTGGTTTCCAAGATTGGAGCGGAAGGATAGTATAGGATTTATGCCGGAAGCCGAATCCCGAAAATTCGAAGTGTTGAGGGTCAGTGTCACCTCCTCTTGCGGTTTCGGATGCGTTTATTGCGCTCCCGGAACGGAGGAGACGGAATTCTCAGTTCGGCCGAAGACGAACTCGATTTTTCTTTCGCCGGAAACGTTTCGAAAAAAACTGGAGGTTCTCTCTTCTCATCTGAAACTGAAGGAAGTCCATCTGACCGGCGGAGAACCCACGAATCACAAAGGCTTACCCGAATTGGTTCGGATCGCCTCCGATCATGGCATTCCGGAAATCGCCTTAACCTCGAACGGATTTTTTGCGGACGGATTGGTCCAGACTTTGAAATCTTCCGGTTTGACTCGGATGAATTTCTCTTTGGACTCCTTGTCTCCGTCGGGATTTTCTAGGATGACCGGGAGGCATCTTTCCGTTTCCAGACTACTCTCTAGAATCGAAGAGGCGGCTGCCCTAGGCCTTCCGGTGAAATTGAACAGTACGATCGTGAGAGGTTACAATGAGGACCAAATCCTTCCCTTGCTGAAATGGGCGGGAGCCAGAAAATTGCCGATCCGTTATCTGGAATTGATGAGGATGGGACCTTTGGTCTCGGAACATTCCGGACTTTTCGTTTCTTCCGAAGAAATCCGGAAAAGAATCCAGGAGGAGTTTCCGTTCGAACCGATCGACACTCCGCTGGAATCCACGGCACGTTATTATCGGACTTCGAACGGTTTCGTATTCGGATTGATCGCCAATCACACGGAGCCGTTTTGCGAAGGATGCAATCGTCTCAGAATGGATGCGAGGGGAAAAATCTACGGCTGTTTGAGCGACCCGAAGAATTACGATCTTCCCGAAGACGAGATCGGCGCGGTGCGGGCCTTAGGACTGGCCATGCAAAGTAAGAAAAGCCGGTTTATCGGAAGTGAACTTTCCATGAAATACATCGGAGGCTGAGTTTGAAAATACGACTTCTCTGTTTCGCCGCAATGAAGGATTATTTTCCCCCACAGGAAGAGTTGCTCGTAAAATCGGGAAGTACGATCGCGGAATTGCGCTCTTCGCTGGAAATCAGAAACCCGTCGGCTGCACGTCTTTTAAAAGTGAGTCGGTTTGCGGTCAACCAGGAGATCGTGGAGGACGGCTATTTTCTCTCCGAAGGTCAGAGCGTGGCGGTGTTGCCACCGTCTAGCGGAGGTTAGTTGGATGGAATCGGTGGATCTATTCGAGCATATTACGTTTTCCCCTTTGGTTCCGACGGAACGATTTCCGAACTTGCCTGAAATCGGCGGCTTCGTGTTTTTTGCCGGCATCGTCAGGAATATCAACGAAGGGAGAAGAGTGAATCATCTGGAATACGAAGCGTTCCCCGAAATGGCGGATCGGATGATACGATCCATTCTTTCGGATGCAGGCAAAAAATGGGATTTACTTCATGCAGATTGTAGGCACCGCCTCGGAAAATTGGAGATTTCGGAAATCGCAGTGATTGTTACGACAGGTTCCCTGCACCGAGAGGAGGCGTATTCCGCCAATCGGTACATCATAGATCGGGTCAAACACGAAGTTCCGATTTGGAAACGGGAATTTTTCGAGGATGGCACTTCGGAATGGTCCCAAGGTTGCACCCATGAACAACATCGGCATTGAGCCGATCGGAGTTCTTTTGGCGGGAGGTTTCAGTTCCCGTATGGGGAGAGATAAGGCTTTGTTGCCCTTGGGAAAAAAAGAATCCCTCTTTCTCACTCGTTCTTTTCGTAAGTTGCGATTTTTGTGTTCTACCGTTTTTGTTTCGGTCCGGGAAGAGCAGATTCCGTCTTACTCGGAATGGATCCCACCCGAGAATCTTCTTCCCGACGAACCGTTTTCCTTCGGGGGACCTCTGAAAGGAATCTTGAGCGTATTTTCCCATTGTGTCAAAAATGCGATCCTATCCCCGTTTTTGACTCTTCCCGTGGACATGCCGAAGGTCCGAATCCGTACTCTCGAACGGTTGAAATCCTTGGGAAAGAATTCTTCGGAAGGGGTGTTCTACGCCGGAGCAGACGGACCGGAACCTTTGTGCGGATTTTATCCTCTGGAGTATTTGGCGGATTGGAGGAAGGAATGTGAATCCGGTCGGATCGTCGATGCTTCTCCCCGGTCCAAGATCCTCTCTCGAAATCCTCTGCTGTTGGAATTGCCTAGATTGGAGAAGGATTCTTTTCGAAATATAAACGTTTGGGAAGATTACATAAATATAAAATAATATGTAAAAATGTCATGTCGCATTCTTCGAATGTTTCGTTCTACCGTACGATTCGGACAGAGTGAAATTCCTTCCCGTCAAAAGAAGGCCCGAATTTTTGCCAGGGAAGGTGTGGAACAAGCGGCCGTTTTCTTCCCAAAAAACCGGTTTACAGGCGGTTCCGGGTCAAAATGATGGTTCTACCAATCGTGCGGGAATAGCTCAGTGGTAGAGCACCTCCTTGCCAAGGAGGGGGTCGCGGGTTCGAATCCCGTTTCCCGCTTTTTCTTTTTTTCGCCTTTCGGCGCCTCAATCCATGGAATTTAAGACTAAGAAAAACGCAAACGCATCCGTAGACCTCAAGTTAACCTTTGACAAGAGCGATCTAGAAAAAGCCTTTGAAAAGGCCTACGTCCAAAAACAGAAGGACCTGAAAGTACCTGGCTTCCGACCGGGAAAAGCGCCCTTGGCAATGGTCAAGCGGCATTTAGGGGATTCCGTCGCGAGTGACGCGATCAATCTCCTTTTGTTCGAGTCCGTGGATTCATTGAAGAACCAGCTCGAACACAAGATGGTGCGATTTCCGAAATTCACCGTAGAGGATTACGTTCCGGAAAAAAGTCTGGTAGCGACTGCGGTCTATGATACGGAACCGGAAGTCACCCTCGGCAAATATAAGAAAATCAAGATCAAGCTCCCGGAAGTGAACGTGACCGAAGAGGATGTCCAGGACGAGCTGGAAACGATCCGGAAGCAGCTTGCTCGCAAGTTGCTTAGGGAGCCGGAGGAAACCGCTCAAGTCGGCGACACTGTAGACATGGAATTCATCGTCCATGAAGAAGGAAAGGAATCCGGGAACGCCAAAAACGGGTCTAGCGATTATAAATTAGGGGAGCCGAACAATTTGCCCGGTTTCGATGAGAATCTCTACGGGATGAAAATGGCGGAACCGAAAACTTTCTCCTACTCTTATCCCCAGGATTATCCTCGAGAAGATTTGGCCGGAAAGACGATCCAGTTTGAAATGACTTTGAAAGCCGTTTACAAAGAAGTTCTTCCCGAGCCGGACGACGATCTCGCGAATGAATACGACGGTTCCGAATCTCTGGCTTCCTTGAAAGAGAAAATCAAGGAAAATCTGCGTAAAAATTACACGGAAGGCGTAAAAGCCAAAAAGCTGGAGGAAGTGTATAAGGAATTGGTCGAAGATTCCAAATTCGTTTTCCCGGAATCCTTTCTATCCGAAGAGTCGGAACACGTTTACCGAAATATGATGAGAGACGTGATGGGGAGGGGGCAGGGGGCCGGATTGTCGGACGACCAGATTCCCCCCATCGAAAAATATGCGGAAATGGTCGGGAAACCTCAGGAAGAAATTCGGAATTCCTTTAGAGGAATCGCGGAAAACCGACTCAAAGCCTATTTTGCCAGACAGAAATTGGCAAACCAGGAAAATATCTCTCTCTCCGAGGAACAATTCTCCAAGGAATTGGCCGATCTCGCCTTAAGATACGGGATGCAGGAGGCCGATTTTAGGAAAGAGTTGGAAAAAGGGAAACTTCTGGAATCTTACCGGGACAATTTTTTATCAAAAAAGATAGACGATACGCTCTTCGAGCTTGTAGAAAAGAAATACAACGAGAAGATGAGTATCCGACAGCTTAAGGAATTCCTGTCTAACAAGGAAAGCGGAGGCGTATGAGCGTAATTCCAGTCGTCATCGAGCAAACAGGTCGGGGAGAAAGATCCTACGATATCTATTCCCGTCTTCTAAAGGATCGAATCATCTTCCTTGGAAACGCGATCTCGGACGAATACGCGAATGTGGTGATCGCCCAGCTTTTGTTCCTGGATGCGGAAAATCCGGACCGGGACATATATTTGTACATCAATTCTCCCGGAGGATATGTTTCTTCCGGGCTTGCCATTTACGATACCATGCAGTATATTAAAGCGGATGTGCGTACGCTTTGTGTCGGACAGGCTTCTTCCATGGCTGCTCTCCTTCTGGCGGGAGGGGCTAAGGGAAAACGTTCCGCTCTTCCGCATTCTAGAATCATGATGCACCAACCGACCGGAGGTGCCACCGGCCAGGCTTCGGACATCGCGATCCAAGCCAAGGAAGTCTTAAAGTTGAAAGAGATCCTGAATGGTTTGTATACGAAACATACGGGAAAATCGATAGAGCAGATCCAAAGGGATACGGAAAGAGATCTTTATATGACTGCGGAGGAAGCGCAGACCTACGGCATTCTGGATTCCGTTATTTCCATAGAACGCGGCAAAAACTGATCAAGGGGAAAGGATAGGCATCGTGGCAAAGAAACCGACCGGAACCAATGGCAAACAAAAACTCTTCTGTTCTTTCTGCGGGAAGGAACAGGATTCGGTCAAGCGGCTCGTCGCCGGTCCGGGGGTTTACATTTGCGACGAATGTATTTCCCTTTGCAACGAAATCATCGCTGAGGAACCGGAACAGGAAAAGGAGCGCACGGAACTTTTAGGCGAAGTTCCGAATCCGGCCGCCATCAAATCCATATTGGACCAATACGTCATAGGCCAAGACCACGCGAAAAAGGCTCTTTCCGTGGCCGTCTATAACCATTACAAACGGATTTATTTGAAGGACAAAAAATCCGATATCGAATTAGAAAAATCGAATATACTTTTGATCGGCCCTACCGGATCCGGAAAAACCCTTCTAGCCCAGACTCTGGCCCGAATCATCAAAGTCCCTTTTGCCATCGTGGATGCCACCGCATTGACGGAGGCAGGATACGTCGGAGAAGACGTAGAAAACATCATTTTGAAACTCATCCAAAACGCGGATAACGATATCAAGAAAGCCGAGATCGGAATCATCTACATAGACGAAGTGGATAAGATCGCCAGAAAGTCGGACAGCGCCTCCATTACGAGGGACGTGAGCGGCGAGGGCGTGCAGCAGGCTTTGTTGAAAATCATAGAAGGCACCGTGGCAAACGTTCCCCCTCAAGGCGGAAGGAAGCACCCTCACCAGGAATACCTGCAGGTGGATACGAAGAACATACTCTTCATTCTAGGCGGGGCTTTCGTGGATCTGGAAAATATCATCAAAACTAGGACCGGGGTCAAAACCATCGGTTTCGGCAGCGACGAGAAGGGCGGCAAGCAACTCCGCGACGAAAGCAAGGGAGAAATTTTGTCCAGAGTCATCCCCGAAGACCTAATGAAATTCGGTCTGATTCCCGAATTCATCGGAAGGATGCCGGTAATCGCCACCTTGCAGGATCTCAGTGTGGAGATGTTGAAAAGAATCTTCCGTGAACCTAAGAATTCCATCCTACGCCAATACACCAAGATTCTGGAAATGGAAAACGTTAAGTTATCCTTCGAAGAGGCTGCCATCGATAGAATCGCGCAACTTGCGATCGAAAGGGAATCCGGAGCCAGAGGACTACGCGCAATCGTGGAAAATCTGATGCTGGACCTGATGTACGAGATTCCTTCTCGCAAAGACGTGGAGGAAGTGGTCATTACCGAAGACGCGGTCAATGGAACCAAGCCGCCGAAATTAGTCCTCAAAAAAGAGCCTAAGATCGCGTGATTCCCTTCGGGAATCTTCCCGCTATCGCTTCTTTTCGATCAGCTTCATAATAAAAATCGAAATTGCGAATAGTACCACGAGCGGGACGAATAGCATCAGCATAGAGATCACGTCCGGACCGGGAGAAAGAACGGCCGCCGCGAAAGCCAATCCTAGAATCGCTTCCCTCCAATGGGAAAGCAGGAAGGAAGTTTTCAGAATTCCGAGCGCTCCGAGTAGGATCAGAACGATCGGAAGCTGAAAGGCCAATCCGAAGATCAAGTGGATATTAAAAAATACGTCGTAATACTCGTCTATCGGTAGCTTGGTCTCTATATCCAAGGGACGGAAGGTGACTAAAAAGATTTTTAGAAAGTTCTCGAAGGCTTGCGTCCAGCAAAGCCAAACTCCCAGCCAAAATAAAAGAGTGGAGAACGCGATCAGAACCCTGCCTAGTCTTGCGGTCTTGGGTTCCAATGCGGGAGCGACAAACCCCCAAAGAAAAACTAGAGTAAACGGAAAACTCAAGAGCAAGGAAACCATGAATCCGGTCCGGAGATAGACCATGAACGGCGCCATGAGCTTGATCTGGTAAAAGGTGGCGCCTTCTCCCAGAACCCGTTTATAGGGTCTCGTAAAAATCTTATGGATTTCTTCCCCGAAAAAAAGGGAAGCTAAGAAGAAAACGGAAAAAACCAATAAGGTTCGGATGAGCACGAGCCGGAGTTCCTCCAGGTGCTCACCTAGGGTCATATATTTTTCCTGGTCGCGGGAGACCGCATCCGGATGGGAGACCGGTACGGGTTCGTTCGGCTCAAGGGCCTGGATTTTCTTTTTTTTTACGGGCATTCCTGGGAGTCGATAGCTCTTTCGTTAGGAAAAAGCCGCAGGACAAACGTCTCCACGGCTCAGTACTGATTTAAGCGGACTTTTTGGATTTTTTGGATGTCGTCTGAGTCGTTTTGTTCTCAGGCTCTTGTATTTTGGGAGATTCATTTTCGGGGTCGCCGGAAAGGGATTTTCTAAATTGGCGGATGCCGTCTCCCAAATCTTTAGCCAACGAGGGAAGTCGCTTGCCTCCGAAAAGTAGGAGTGCTAAAAACAGGATTATGAGGATTTCCGGCCAACCTAGGTTACCGATGAATGCCAGGGGTAAAAACATGGATCTTCCTCCTTTGTTAGGATTTCCCGTAGGTTTTATCTGTCAAATAGATAGTAGCCTATAGCCGATAATTCTAAAAGAGCTTCCGGCAAGGAAATACAGGAAAATGAGAGTAGAATCTTCGCCTTTCGACGCGGTGTCCTCCTATCCCCCTATGTCCCAGCCGGGAGCAGAGCCTCCTATGGAAAAGGCGGACAGAAAGGAAGAGGAAAAGACCCCCAATTCCGACTACGTTTACGCGTTGTCCACCGGTAGCATTATTAACGTGCAGGTATAAAAGAATGGCCTTAACAAAGGAACAGAAGCAGGAGTTCCAGGAGAAGCTGGGGGATTTCCGAGCCTATTTGGAGGATTTGAAGAAGGAAGGAAACCTACTAAAGGCTCAGTCCCGAAAAGACCCCAAGATGGAGCCCTATTTCAACGTAGCTCTTTCTCTGAACGCCATAAAAAACATCAATACCTGCCTTCTGATCAACGAGATTTCCGTGGTGATTTTGGATCTGAAGTCTGATACGTATCTGAACCAAGGGAGAAAGGAAATCTATAGCGCGATCTCTTTTATGGAGAAAGTGGTAGGCGTGGATATCGACGGGGGTTTGGCCGAAAACAAGGACTTATTGGCGAAAATCCTACAGTTCAATCCTATCCAAAGATTGAATTACGTAAAAGGACTTCGTCTCTGCACGAACAAAACGATCGACGCGTTCGGATCGAACTCTAAATGGAAATGGAGCTTTCCGGAAATACATTTCAAAATCGCGATTCTTAGTAAGAATCTTTTTGACTTTCGGGCTTTCGAAAAGGAAAGAGACTTAGAGAACCCGTATTATTATCCGCGTCAGGAACATTATAACCTGATTCTAGAGCTATGTAACTTTGCCGCTCAGGAATACCGGGCGAAATTCGATTTGTCCACGCAGGATGCGGGAGATCTGAAAAAGTCCATCTCTCTTTTGGAGGTAAACCGGAAGATTCTCCAGACCACGGGAGAAACCGAGGATTTGGGCAAGACAAAAACCCTGATCGAATCCTTGAAAGAGAAGGTGGAAGCAATAGAAGCGGAGAAGGAAAAGAAGAAAAAGAAGAAATAGACCCGTCTCATCTGTTGTAAAGAGTGGGAAAAAAAGGAGTAAAAACGAACTCATGGCATTGTCCGAAATCAACG
Source organism: Leptospira fletcheri (assembly GCF_004769195.1). Taxonomy (NCBI): domain Bacteria; kingdom Pseudomonadati; phylum Spirochaetota; class Leptospiria; order Leptospirales; family Leptospiraceae; genus Leptospira; species Leptospira fletcheri. Next base: position 164,264 of record NZ_RQET01000014.1, on the reverse strand, counting down.
ACGCAACATTTCAAACGGAAATCTCCGGAGGAATGGTTTTAGTAGACTGCTGGGCCGAATGGTGTGGTCCTTGTAGAATGGTCTCTCCTGTACTCGAAGAGCTTTCCAACGAACTGAATGAAGTTTTGAAAATCAAGAAATTGAACGTGGACGACAATCAGGATACGGCTCAAAAATTAGGAATCCAATCACTGCCTACGCTATTGCTTTTTAAGGACGGGCAACTCGTCGACAAGATCATAGGTGCACTTCCCAAAGCTCAAATCAAGAATTTCATCGAAAGGCACAAATAAGGCCTCTTCGTAGAGGCGATTCGTCAGGAATCTTTCATGCTAAAAGAACAATCTAGGGAATATATCGAACTCCAGCGCGGCGGCTATCTTGTCGAGACCAGCGAGGGTTTTTTCCAAATCGGATCGCCTCCGGAAACGATCAAGGATACCATGGCGGAAAAAAAGACTCCGCTGGTATTCATTCTACCGAACAAGTTCTTTCACGTGGAAAAGGGCATCAGTACTGCCGAACTCGAGTTCCCCATCTATTTCAATTTCTTTCTCCGCCAGAAAAAAACCACCATCATCTGTACCGAGGAACAGAAGGAGCAATTGATCACCGTTCTTAAGGAATCCTTAATGGGTCCCGAGGAAATCAATCTCGAATCGGAATACCTGAACGGAGCAGAATCTTTCGGCTTTCCGGATATGCGTGCCGAGATGGCCTACTTCAGAAGTTACAAGGGCCTGGACGACGTCGTGGATTTCAAAGTCTTCGCTTCGGATAACATGGTGACGCTAGGAAAAGTCATCGTCCGGAAACTTCCTTCGGGAGATTTTCGGATCACGGACGGAAGCAAAGAGACGGAACTTCCGGGCGAAGTTGGCTTCAACATAAAATACGATATAGGTACCCGTCTCAAAGAACCGTTTCAACCGCCTCTCTTGGGAATCACCTGTCTAGGTCCTTCTCACGGATTCGATCCTGACGACAATACTTCCGGATTCATCATTTGGCTGAACCACCAAGGAATCATGGTGGATCCTCCCGTGAATTCCACGGAATGGCTGCGGAGCTCCAACGTGAATCCGAAGCTGATCAATCACGTCGTTCTGACGCATTGTCACGCCGATCACGACGCGGGTACGTTCCAAAAAATATTGGAAGAAACTAAGATCACGATCCATGCGACCGCAACGGTAATGGAGAGCTTTCTCCGGAAATATTCCGCCCTAACCAAGATACCTAAAAAGGAATTGTTGGAACTCTTCAATTTCCAGCCGATCATCATCGGAAGACCCGTGATGATCAACGGAGGAGAATTCAATTTTCATTATGCTTTGCATTCCATTCCTTCCGTCGGATTCGAGTTCTTTTTTCAGGACCAGTCCTTCGTGTACACTTCCGATCACCTAAACGAACCGGAAATTCACGATAAGATGTACAAAGAAGGGGTGCTTCCCGAATCTCGCTGGAAATTCCTAAAGGAGTTCCCTTGGGATAGAAGGGTGATCTACCACGAAGCGGGGATTCCTCCTCTTCACACTCGGATCAGTTATTTGGCTAGCCTTCCTCTGACGATCCAGGAGAAGATCACCGTTTACCATATCGCACGAAAAGATATGCCACCCGGAACCAAATTGAATTTGGCGAAATTCGGGATCGAGAATACCCTATATCCCGAAATCACTCCGCCCAAACATATCGAGGCGTACAACCTTCTGGATATACTCAGCCAGATCGATATTTTCAGCGGGTTTCCGATAGAAAAGGCCAAAGAGTTCCTTCTGATCGTGAGAGAAGAGAGATACAAAAGAGGCGATCTCATCCTTCGGAAGGGAACCCTAGGGGACAAGTTCTACATTATCGCGTCCGGGAACGTGAAGTTCGAGGGATTGGATACTTCTTCCGAAGCGGTTCCTGTGAAACGATACGGTCAATACGAATATTTCGGAGAAGCCTCTCTAGTGTTGGATCTTCCTAGAGCTGCGGACGTATTTGCAGAAACGGACGTCGTGGCTCTCACGGTGGAGAAGAATAAATTTTTGCAATTCATTCGGAACACGGACCTTCGCCAAAACCTGATCAGACTGAACAGCATTCGGGATAGTAATTCCTGGAAGACTCTAATCGAATCTAGACACTTCAAAGGACTGACGAGTCACCAGGTCACCCAGTTGGAAATGATCATGAGGCTTTCTAAAGTGAACGCCGGTTCAGTGTTGATCAAGGAAAAATCGTTTTACCATGAGGCGTATATCATTCGTCATGGAAAAGTAAGCGTCTACCAGAGCGGAAATAAATTGGCCGATCTTACGGACGGGGATTTTGTCGGGGAGATCTATGCGATTTCCAAAAAGCTGGCTGCGAATTATACGTTCGTTGCGGAGTCGGATGCGGAATTGTACTCCATTTCCCAGAACGAACTCATCCAGTATATAAAGAGGAATCCCGGCGTTTACATGAGAATGAATACCGTCTACTAAAACGAGGGAATAGGAATGGAAAGAGTCCTGCAATTCACAGAGGAACACGAAGCGTTCCGGGAAATCGCGCGCAAATTTTTCGAGACCGAAGTGGCCCCACACCATCACGAATGGGAAAAGGTGGGAAAAGTTCCGAAAGAGCTTTGGAAAAAAGCGGGAACCAGCGGTCTTTTATGTCCGGATGTGCCCGAGGAATACGGCGGCTCGGGAGCCGATTTTCTATATAACATAGTCGTAATAGAAGAATCTGCGAAAGTGGGGAACAGCGGTTTTTTCATTTCTCTTCATAACGACGTGATCGCGCCTTACATTTCCGTGTACGCTACCGAAGAGCAGAAAAAGCGTTGGTTACCCGGTTGCTGCTCTGGCGATAGCGTTTTAGCGGTTGCTATGACGGAACCCGGCGCCGGTTCGGATCTGAAAAGCATTCGTACTTCCGCCGTGAATAAGGGGGATCATTATCTGGTAAACGGCCAGAAGACGTTTATTTCGAACGGCCAATTGGCGAATTTAGTGATTACCGCCGTAAAACATGAAAACGGAACGATTTCGCTTGTTATGATAGAAGAGGGGATGAAAGGATTCGAGCGAGGTAGAAACCTCGAGAAAATCGGCCTGAAAGCCCAAGATACTTCGGAGCTGTATTTTAATGACGTAAAAGTTCCTAAAGAGAACGTGATAGGCAAGGATGGACAAGGTTTCCGATACCTGATGATGAAGCTTGCGCAAGAACGGTTGGTTCTCGCGGTTGCCGCGGTGGAAGCTACCGCGTTGGTGCATAAGATGACCTTGAAATACATCAAGGAGCGGATGGCTTTCGGTAAGAAAATCGGATCCTTTCAGCATATCAAATTCCAAATGGCGGAGATGACCACCGAGTTGGAAATGTGCCGTACGTTCGTCGATAAGGTAGTCGCTGAGCATATGAAAGGAAATAAATTGACTGTGGAAGCCTCCATGGCCAAGTATTATTCCACCGAGATGCAAAAAAGACACACGGACCTTTGTCTTCAGTTCTTCGGAGGATACGGATATATGATGGAATATCCGATTGCCCGCGCGTATCTTGACGCGAGAATTCAAACGATCTATGCGGGAACCACCGAGATTATGAAAGAAATTATTGGCAGCAGCCTCGGTCTCTGAAAGAATCTCGACTTTCTCTTCGTCCTAGTTTACTATGGGCGAGATGTCTCAAATTAAGAACGTTTTAAGGCGGTGTGTAAAAGCCATCGCCTTTGTTATTTTAGGTGTTTCCGTATATTCGTTCCCCTTTTCTGGCTTGCAAGCTCAGATCACTTGTACGCCCCCACTGACAGGCAACAACGTATGTACGATGATTCCGTCGAACATACAGTCCGACTTTAACGGGTTGGCGCTCTCCATCCAAACCCAGTATTTGAACCAGGTTACGAAGTCTATGGCGGACTCCGCGGTGATGAGCAACATAAGCGCATCCATGATGGGGCCTGGTACGGTGAACCGATTCCAAATCGGAGGCGGTCTCGGAGTAGCGGGAGTTAAACATAACGACATTACGGTTTCTTATAATGGTACGACTCTTCCGAATTTTCCGAACGTAGGAGCTTCCGTAAACCCGTCCCTGATGTTGGCTGTGAATTTAGGATGGCTGTTCGGCAAGGGGCAGGCCGACCAACCGGATCGTTCCGCGGATGTTCCCGATTCCCAACGATCCTTTTTGCATCGATTGAACTTGTATGTACACGGATTCCAGGGAAATATCGGGTCCGGCGATCTGAAGACTCTCACGAACCAGGCAAACAACGGAGTCCATCTAAATGGAAATTTCAATAACGCAGGTGTGACTCTACGATTCCAATTGTTGAGAGAGAGATACACTCGCTTGGATTTCTTCGGCTTTACGGGATTGAGCTTAGGTGTAGGATTCCATCGGCAGAGCGAAAATGTGAGCCTCTCCTATGCCCCCGGAGTGAATTCCGCGGCCCAGGTCAATTTCGGATCCGCCGTAGGTAGGTGGGACGAAACCGTTTCATTCGGTTATAGAAACAAGGCCCAGTCCGTCCCTGTGGATATTCGAACAGGATTGAGGCTGTTCTATTTTCTCACCGTATTCGTAGGGGCCGGAGTCAGCAATAATACGGGCTACGCAAAAATGAATCTGGACGTAAACGGACCTCTGTATCTTGCGGTTAACGTTCCTACTTCTTCCGGATTGCCTGCGTCGGTGATCCAGCAATTGAGTGGAGGCGCCAGCGGAACTCTTCGAATGGATCTCACCGGATCGGCCAATTCTAGAACGCAGACGAATTACTTTTTGGGCGGAGTGGAAGTGAACCTTCTCACCTTTAAGATCTTAGCGGAAGGGATGGTCACGAACGACAAGATCTATGCAGCGAATATAGGACTGAAGTTCGCACTCTAGTCGCCGCGGTTTTTTAACGTTTAGGAAAGATTCCCCGATAAAAAAGAGAGCCTAATTCGGTTTTTATTCTATACTAATAGAATAGGCATGACTTTTGCAATATAAAGGAAAAGCGGGCAAAGGGAAGTAAGTTCCGAGCTGAATTGTGTAAGAATTCAGCAGACCGCTTGAGGAGGCGATATGACGATTCCAACGACGGAAAAGCCGCTTCACATTTCCTGCATTCCCAGGGGGGATGCGTACGCTTTAAAGGTCAATATTTCCAAAAACGAGATCGGGATCATCTATCGAGTGACCGCCGTTTTGTACGTTCACGGTTGGAATATAGAGGAAGCAATCGCGGAAACTTCCACGGACGGATACATCCAGGATATCTTCATCGTTCGAAGACTGGACGACGAACGGATGAAAGAGGAGCACTTGAATGCCATTCATAAGGATTTAAAGGAGCTCTTTTACGGCGGAATTTCGGTGATGAACTATCTGGCTAGATATCCGGAAAAGACGGAAACGCTCCGTATGAAACTGGAAGAGACCCCCGAGATTTTTCTCTTCAATTCCGAAATCAGCGATTCCACCGTTATGGACCTGAGGATGAGGGATCGTTCGGGGATCCTGTTCGAGATCTCCCAAATTCTCTTCCTTTTCGGGATAGACATTCTTTCCTTTAAGGCGGTAACGGATTCCGGACAGGTTCGCGACACGTTTCTTTTGCGGCTGGAAAACGGTTCCAAATTGGACGAGGTTTTACATTTCCAAAAATTGAAAAACGCGCTCCTATCCGTACTATAATCCTGAAGTTTGAAAACTTAGGAAATTCTCGGATCTTTCTTTAAGATTGATGGCGTTTCGGTTGTCGTACGAACCAAAAGAAGAATAGGAATAAAGCGCTTAAAATTCCGGAAACTAGGAAGGAAATTTGGGGTCCCTTCTGGGAATATACCAAACTGAAAGCGACCGGCGAAATTCCTCTTCCTAGGGAACCTAGGCTTCTCAAAATCCCCAAATTTTTTCCCTGGTCCTGGGCAGGGGAGAACAAGGAGACCATGGCCGAAACGGCGGGGTTTAAAAAGGCGCTGCCTATCGCCAAAAAGGTTAGAGATAGGAAGAGTTGGGTTTTCGAATCCGTGAAGGAGAGCAGAAGAAAGCCGATCACAAGCATGGATCCGGCAAACATTCCGATGCTTTTTTCCGGCACTTTTCCGCTGATACGCCGGATGATTCCGCCTTGTACCAACACGATGATCAGGCCTATATAAACGAAGGTGTAACCGATTTCCATCGGTTTAAATCCCAAAAATTGGTCCAAATAGAAGTTCAGCGAGAATTCGAATCCGGAAAAGAAAAATAAGAATAGAAAATTCAACATACTGATCCAAAGGACGTCGCGCGAACCTATATCAAATACTCCTAATATAGGATGCAACCTTCCTTCCGGTTTTCTTCTCAGCGATACGGGGAGAGTTTCCCGGAAACGGAAAACGACGAAAAGTAGGTTGATCAGAGCCGCAGCGGTCGCCGCCAGAGCGACGGAAGGGAATACGGTCATCTTTGACCAAGGAAGGAACGGAATCAAAACCGAAGGATCGGTATGAGCAAGAATTCCTCCTATGGACGGTCCCGCGATGAAGCCGAGTCCGATTCCCGCACCGATCATTCCCATTCCTTTTGCTCTATCTTTTTCCTCCGTGGAATCCGCCATGGCTGCCGTAGCCACGGAAATATTCCCTCCCATGAGTCCGGTGATTACTCTAGAAAGTACGAAAAAGGAAAAGCTACCCGACGAGAGCCATACCAAATAGCCGACGAAGCTGCCCGTGCAGGTAAATACTAACACGGGTCTCCGACCGGTCCGGTCCGAAAGTTTTCCCCAAATCGGAGAGAACAGGAACTGTAAAACGGAGTAGAGACTGGCGACGATCCCTCCGAATAAAGCAACGAAAAGTTTCCAATCGTGAGCGGAACTGTCCAGCAACCGGGAAGTCCAACTTGCAAGAAGGTCCAAGAGAGGATCTCCGGCTTGGGCGAGGAAATGGTTCAGGGTTTCGGGAAAGATCGGGAAGATGAGGGAAAACCCCATCATATCAATGAATACTGTAAGAACTAAGATGAAGGAATGTTTCCTCATGGGTGGGTTCATATTCGAGCGGTACAAGAATCGGCAAGGACCGAATCGTATTGCCTATTTTTTGAGCCGAGTCTTCTTTGTCCCGAATTTTTCGGCACCCAGGAGGATTCGCGGAACCTACTTTTTTTGGCTAAGTTTGTTGAGCTCTTCTATCGCGGATTTTGCCTTAGCCTTTAGGTCTTCCGGAAGTATCTCGTTTACCTGCGAGGAGATTTTTTGAAAATTCTCCTTCAGTTGCTGGTAAATCGCGGTCGTTTCGGAGTTCGCGCTTTGCAATTTAGATTGAGCGTCGGTGATCGTTTTTTGGATCAGATCCCGAAGGCGATTCGCTTGCTCCGATTGGTTTTGCGCACCCTTGGCCCGCAATTCCTCGTAGAGTTTTTCCAAATCGTGGACGGATTGTTTGATCTTTCCTTCCCCAGACTGGAATGCGGCTATGCCGGCATTTAAGATATCCATTAAGACTTTTTCCATGGCGATCCTCCTCGCACGGCGTCCCAGAATACCGGTCGATTCCGAATTCATCAAGCTAAATCGCAGGGAGAGTAATCTTTCGTTTTAGGAGGGATTTTCCAACATTTTGCGGATCTGGTCCCGGATCTTTGCAGCGGTTTCGTAATCCTCCGCCTTCAGAGCGTTATCCAGAGAATCTTGCAGGATTTCCAATTGCGACTTAGGAAGTTGGGAAATTTTTTCCTTCCCGATGGTTTCTCCGGGAATTTCATCATCCTTCATTACGATTCCGGCTTCTTCGATCACTTTCTTGGCGAGGTAAATGGGGGCGCTGGCACGGAGAGCGAGCGCGATCGAATCGCTTGGTCGGGCATCCAGAACGATCAGTTCTTCGTCCTTCCTAAGGGTGATTTTGGCGTAGAACGTATTGTCTATGATTTCCTCGATCGCGATCTTTACGATTTGGATTCCTAGAGTCGTCAAAAGGATGGTCATCAAATCGTGGGTCATGGGGCGGGGAGGCTTGGTGCCTTCTAAAACGGACGTGATCGAATGGGTTTCGAGGGGGCCGATAAAAATGGGCACGACCCTTTGATCCGAGTCGTCTTTTGCTTTTAGGAATACTGCGAATCCGACATTGGTTAGAGAAATATTGTAAATGTTCGCTTCTATTAAATCCATTCCTAGATTAGACCCTATCTTTCGATTTCCGAAATGTCAAGCCTTCTAAACCGACGGTTCAGGTCGAGTCTAATCTGCGGATCCAAGAATCGATTTCGGAGCACATTTCTCTGACCACAGGCATGTGGAAAACGATTCCCAAATGTCCCTGTTCGTAGGAAAGAATCTGGTTTTTTTCGTGTGGAAGAGCGGCGAGATCGGCCTTGATGGTTTCGCTGGGAACGACTTTGTCTAAGGAACCTAAAATCGAAAGCAAAGGAATTTTGAGATTCTTTTGTAAAGCGGTATAGTCCAGATTTCCGTCATAAGAAAGAAAGGAATGGTCCTGGCTGAGTTGGGATCTGAGGAATTGCAGTACTACTTTGGTGGATTCCTCGCAAAAAATGTCTTCGATTAAAAAATACCATTCCGGCGGAGAAATCTGCCTGTAACCCACGAAGTCCCGAAGATTCACGACTTTTGTGTGGAGGTCGAAGGACACCGCCCGGAGAGAGGAATGTAATCCCAAGAGGAATTTGAAAAACTTATTCAGGTCCACGGTGGGGAGAGTGGTCTGAAGAGAAAACGAAGTCAGGTCGAACAGGAAATCGGAAATGGTCTTGGAAGGGACCAATTTTAAACCCATTTTCAAAACATCCAGCCCAGGAATTTGGGCCTGGAGACGGATAAAGTTCGGGGAAGTGATGGAAACGATTCCGGAAAGGATCTCCTCCGGTTTGGGAAGAGGAAGAGGGGAATCCTTTCTTTTCCGGACGATTTCTTCGTAAGCTGCCGAATAAAAACGAGGAATCATTCCTCCCATGCTATGACCCACTGCGACCAGCTTCTCATTCGGGAAGTTTTCCTGAATCCATTGTAACACTGCGGGAAAGTCTTCCTGGATGAAGTCGTCGACGGTCCATCCTTCCCGGATGCCGAACGGGGGAAGGGTGCGTCTCGATCGACCTCTCATATCCATAGAAAAGACTCTGTATCCGTGTTTCAGAGCCAGCTCCCGAGCCACTTTGTCCATTACGGATCGCCTACAGAAGAAGCCAGGAATCAGAAGCAGATTGATTCCGGTATCGTTTTTGTCCTTGGGTTCGAAACGCTTCAGGCTGACGGAAAAGCCGTCTCCGGAAGGAATGATATAGCTGGCGTCCAATCGATAAGATCGGTGGTATGTATGGGAATCGAACACGATCGTAGTAACCGGATCGTTTTGTCCGTATCCTCTCGTATAAAAAAGGTTTTTGGCCCGGGAATTCAGGTCGGATTTTTCTATATTCTTGCGCGCATAATAGGGATCCCCTTTGGATCCCATTTCCTTGGAAATTACGAAGTCGATGACGTCGTATAAGGAATAAAGCTGTTGGCGGACTTCCTCCTCCTGGTCCTCGGTCATATTATCCCGGCGGATTCCCCAGAGCATTCCGATCGGAAAGCCCTTTACGAAGAGAGGAATTCCGGCGGCGTAATTCATGGTCTCGGTTAAAAGTTTTTTTAAGTTGGGGTGGATCCTTTCGTCGTTTAGGCTATGAAAATAGACTTCCGGCCTGGCCTTTTTTTCCACGGAGAGAATCGCTTCCCTCAAATATCTGGCGGAAAGATTTCCGGCATCCTGTATGGAAATCGGAATCGTATTTCGGATGAATTCCTCTATGCTTTGGAGTCCGACCCTGTCTGCCACTTCTTTCATTTTAAAGTGCGTGGCGGAAGCGACGATCTTCAGATTTTTTCCTTGGATGGATTCGAAGATCGCATATTGAAACACCGGCTTTCCGTTCGGCAGAGTCATCGCCACCATCTTATTCACGAAGGAGTTCCAGACTTTTTGCAGGAAAGCGTTCGTTGCATCCGTTAACGGAAAAATATAAATATCGTCAGGACTGACGTTGTAATCGTTGCCTTTCCTGCGGGTTTTGGGGCTGACCTTTTTCACTACGGTCTGTTCCATACGGCTAATTTTTTAATTCCGGTCCTTTCTGCGCAATCTGGATTCGTATTCGAAACTAATCCTTTTGGGGGAGAGAAAGGGTTTTTTAGGAAAAAAGATTTTTATAATTTAAGTAGAACTTGCCGCTACGCAATCGCCCGTCGTAGTCGACTGGGGGCTCCGCGGCGTCTGTATGATTGCTTGGGCTCGAGAAGGACTTGCACCTGCAACCCGGGGATTTGAGCTGCAGCTAAAAACCAAACAAAGGTAAAAAGATTTGGGCCCAGAAGGACTTACCGCTACGCAATCGCCCATCGTAGTCGACTGGGCTCCGCGGCGTCTTTTTCGCGCGCTTCGCCCTCCTGGCTTGCGTCGCATTTGTGACGCTCCCCATGGGTCGCTACAAATGCTCTCGCTCAAAAGCTTCAAGTCCTTCTGTGCTGATAATAGAATTGCTTGGGCCCAGAAGGACTTGAACCTTCGACCCGCAGATTATGAGTCTGCCGCTCTAACCAACTGAGCTATAGGCCCGACCGATCCAGTTTTTTCCGGAGGCAAAGCCTTTCAAGTCATTTCGGAGTTTCTTTGGGAGAGGACACATATCTTTCCGGAGATGCGAACCTTTCGTTTAAATCCTGCCGTTCCCGGTACATGGCCACGTATACTGTATAAGCCGAATCTCCTTGGCGGATTAAAAAGAAATAGATTTTGAGCGGATTCCCGCCCGAAACATCCTCTTTTGTCCAACGCAGGATCTCCGTGCCGCCGACGGAAAACGTTTCCGCCGGTTTTTCGGGAAAAACGCTTAAGACGGATTCCTTCGCATTTTCGAATTCTCCGGCCCTATCCAATTTTCTCCAGATGAGAATCCACTGCCTATCCTTTAGCGGAACCGCTCTCCATCTCTTTCTGGATTCCGTACGGACCAGGGCCTTTTCCGGAAAGGAGATCGTGAGGAAATTCTCCCTGAAAATCTCGTCCCGATCGTATACTTTTTGGTCTGGATCCAAGGGTACGGAAAGTAGCCCGAGTAAAGGAAGCGAGAATATTATAGAAATTGCGGATAAAGTCGCGATTCCATTCAAAACAGGATATCCTCGACGATGAGTTCCTTGTAGGCCTTCAATCTAAAGACGGGAATCGATTGCCTTTCCTTTTTGTCGGCCAGGGAATCCTCGCCTTTCTTTTTGAATCTTCGGACCACCTTATTTTCAAAAACGAAAACACCTACATATTCTCCGGAAACTTCGTACGCAGCTCCGTTCGAGAGTCTGGATACGTACTTTCGCAGCCGTCGATCGAATTTGTTTTCCCTATATTGGTAATAAAACGTATGTCCGTTCCAATCATAAAACACGGCGTAATTTCCCTCCGTCCCTTGGAAGAACAGTCGGATGTTTTCCGGAAAATTCGGATTCCCTTCGCTTAAAGCGGATTTTAAATCGGAAGAGCGGGGGGATTCCAAAGGAATCGTTCCCCGATAGGTATTCGCAGCGGGTTCGCCAGCCACTTCGGCGGAGGAAATCGTTAAGGCGGCAAAATACAGTGCGCCCACGAGTTTCCCCCGGAATCCGAGCATCCTATTGGTCCTCTAAGTCCTCGGACTCGCCGCTGCCGCCTTGGGGAGCGGCATCCGGTTTTTTGTCAGAGGAAGAGGGAGAACCTGCATCCGTTCTTGCAGGAGATTCTTCCCGTGAGGAAGAAGGTCGGCGAGAATTGTATCGTTTGATGCCGGAAGGCTCACGTGGTTTCTCGGCGGCGGGAGGGACGAAGTCGGGAGAAATCTTTTTCTTAAGCTGGTTCAAAGCGTTCTGCGCCGCCCGTTTCACTTTTTCGCTCGGATCCCTCTGGGCTTTGTATTCCAGGATTTCTAAGACGGCCGGGTCTTCCGTTTCCGCCAAATGTTTGATGGCTCTCAAGCGAACCACCGCATCGTCGTCTCTCGCCAACGAATATAATTCTTCTATAATGTCCTTGTCTCCTAACGAGACCAAGGCGGTGATGATATGGATTTTTAAGGCCTGGTAATCCTGGACGTCGGTCTTCGACTTTAGGTTCCGGATCTTGGCCAATAATTCCGTCATCGGTTGGATTGCATCCTTCGACTTCATTTTTCCTAGGGAATTGACGCTGTACGCCCGGATCGTGATCGGTTCCTTATCGTCCTTAAACGTAGAGATCAGCAGGTTTTCCACGGATCCGTTTTTTACTTTTCCGAAGTACAGAGCGGTTTGTGCGCGGAGTTCCGGGTCGTTGAATTTTTCCTGAAATCTGGACTCCAATGTCTGAAAAGCGTCCGTTGCCTCGGGGAATTCCGCTAACGTATCTATGAGGGCGATCGTATAATTCGAGTTTTTGGTAAAATCCTGCGTTTTTAGGAGTTCGGTCAAAGTAGGGATCGCGGACTGAAACTTGAGTTTTTTGGTTACGTATATCGCTTCTTTAGAGATCTCTTGTTGGTCGCTTTTTAGAAGAGCGACGATCTTGTCCTCGAAATTGGTAAGTTCCAGGGTTCCACAGATGCGCAATGCATAGATGCGCATGGACCAATCCGGATCCTTGGAAAGGATGACGCCGACGAGATCGTAAAGTTCTCCCGCGTCCTCCTTCGGAAAATCCTCGAGTTCCCGGAGAGCACCGGCTCGCTCTTTGGTGGTTCCGTATTTTAGAATTTGAAGAAGTACTTCCTTCTTCTTTTTGATTTGTTCTGCGGTGTATTTCGGCTTCGGAGGCTCTTTGGCGCCCGCTTCGGCTCGGGAGACGAAGAGCAAAGCAAGGGTCATGACGAGAGCAAGGCAGAAATTCCGGAAGAAAACGGAAATACCGATTTCTTTCCTTCTTTTTCCTTCAGTCGGTCTGTTGGAGTTTTCGATTCTCTTCTTCGAGTTCCTTGATTCTGCGGTTGAGTTCATTGACAAGATGTTGGTTCTCCAGATTTTGACGGAACTTCTCGATCAAGGACCGAATGTCCTTGCTCAGGTCCTCGATATTCCAGGGCTTTTCTACGTACCTGCTTAGCCCTCCGAAATTTATGGCATGGATGGCCGAATCCAGACCGGCTTGTCCGGTCAGTAGGATTTTGATCGAATCGGGAGACTTTTTGTGGACAGCCTCCAGAAAATCGGCACCTTTCATCCCAGGCATGACCTGGTCCGTGATAATGACTTCTATCACGAAACCCGAATTCTGGATTTCCTCTAAAAGAGCTAAGGCTTCCTCCGCGCTCCTCGCGGTTTCGATTTCGTGGGTCTTTCCGAATTCGTTATGTAGCTGCTCCTGGAGTGTTTCCAGAACCGATACTTCATCATCGACACAAATAATGTAACCTTTATTCATATTCCTAAGACCTGGGGGACGAGTCGATTTCCCGGAACTATAGAATTTTGGAGACTATTCCAAGAATGTCAATAAGAAGAATTCGCGAAAGAGTTCGGAGCCCGGAATCCCTAAACCGTTCCGTCTAGAATCCGACTTTGTCTCTCCAAAATGGAACGGACTTCGGAAGGAAATTCGACCAGGATTGCGTCCGCTTTTCTCCAGAAATTTCCCGTTCCCGGAAATTTCGGCGGGGCTGCGGAAAGAGCGAGTTTCCATTCCGAAGAAACTTCCGCCTCTTCCGGTACGTTTGAGAGAAAGGGAAGGGGACTCCATTCCTCCCAGAGTTCAAGTACCGCCTTCCTGCGTTCCCATTTTTTTTCCGAAATGTATCTCCTTCGGAACATGCTTTCTTTTCTTTCCAAAAAGAAGCGGTCGTATCTCTCGTACCCTGTTCCTCTGCAATGGGTTTTGCCCGATTCTCTCCGAAAGTCGAAACCTTTCCAGATACAAGACCCGAAACCAAGGGCTTCGAAAACCGAAACCGCCATTCCGACAAGATTCAGTGTAGGGTTTTCCAGAAGAGGACCCGAAGGAAAGAATGCGGAGCGAGAAAATTGGTCCAGGGGATGAGTGGAAAAATACAGCCATTTCGGATTCGGAAGGTCGAAAATCCTCGCCGACCCCCCGAGCCAGGTGACCACAGGAATTTCAGGCGGAAAATCCATCGGAAAATGGAATCCAGTTCCTCTTCCACTATCCAGGGAAAGTACTGCGTCGGGAAATATTTTCCGGGAAAGTAAAAAACCTAGACTCGTGTCCGAAGAGAGCAGAAAGATTTTGGACCGATGTTCTCTCAGCCAATCCTCTTCCGTTTCCAGATTCGGGGAAGCTCCCGCAAAGCAACCGATTTCCTTGGGTCTCTTAGGCAATTTCCGAGAGATCCAGCGGTAGGAATCCGGACGGTCCTGGTACATCCTGGCATGCCGAAAATAATTGTGTACCCAAAGTCTGCCGAATTCCGTTTTTGCTCTTCTGTTTTCATCCTGAGGACTGAAGTTTCTAAACGTTTCCAAAATCTCCCGGGAAAGTTCGGGAAATTTCCGCGCATAGGCCGGATGGAGACAGATTTTTATCGATTTGGTTCCCTGCGGCAACCAGTCGGATTGGGGAAGTCCCAGGAAATTCTTCCATCCGAAGCAGACCGGAATTTCGCCGATTTCTTCCCTTAGGCGCTCTCCTAAAAGGGATTCCAGTTCCGGCAACGGCTCTAAGCAAAATACGGGAAAGGAAAATGAGACGGACTGTACATACGGGAGAATATGATAGCCGCAACCGATTCCAATAAATAGAACAAGTTCTTGGTTAGGAGAGGGAGGAGGAAAAGAATGTGCGATTCGGTCGCCTTCTTTTCTGGGATTTTGTTGGGAGTGGAGGTGAAAGGAGGAATCTTCCTCCTTTAAATTCAGTTCGCCGTCTGGATTTCGGACAACGAGAAAAATAGGTTACTCTTCCTCGTCTTCGGTTTCTTCCTCTTCGTCCTCTTCTTCATCCTCGTCGTCGGAATCGTTCTCTTCTTCGTCTTCATCCTCGTCATCGTCGAAGGAATCGTCTCCTTCTTCTCCGTCTTCCATGTCCATAAACGGTTTCGGAGTCTCTTCCGGAATGAAATCTTCCTCGGTATCTTCTTCCGAGATCGGGGCTTGGGGGGCTTCGAAAAGTCCGTTGAATTTAGAATATGCCGGGTCGGAAATTCTGGTTTCCTGCTCGATGGCAGCCCTTTCTTCCTTGGTGACGTATTTGTATTGGACGTCCTCGCTGGCCAGGGCGAACATCGCCTGAACCGCTAGTTTTCTGCCTTTGATTTTTTTAGGCAATTCGAGTCGATCTAGCCTGTCCAGAATTTGGAATCCGGCTACGGCTCTTTCATACTTGTTTTTCTTGGCCAGTTCGATAAGAGTCACAATGTCGAATTCTGAATTCGGATGCTGGGTCATTTTTTGTTCCTGAGAAGGGATAGCAGGCGAAGATTTTACCATCATCTTCCGTTTCCTTTGCTTGTCAACACCTTATGTCCTCGTTTATTCCTTGAATTTCCCGGTGAGCCTCCGATTTTGGTAAACGCCCATGGATTCCCCGGCAAACCCCGATTCCAGGCCGAACCCCCCCGGATTTCTTTCCCGGTTTTGTTTTGGTCTATTTTTCACTCTTTTCGCTGCCCTTGCGTCTTGTGCCCCCTCGGAACAATCCAATCTAGGGGTTCAGGCGTTCGAGGGGCTGACCCTTGACGACAAACCCGTAAGGCTTGCCGAGGTTCCCGCGGACCGGATCGCGCTGAACGTATATGGACCGAATTGCGTTCCTTGCATCAAGGAAGTTCCCGTGCTCAACCATCTCTATTCGGAATTGGAAGGGAATCCCAGAATCAAGTTTTACATGGTCGTGGACCCGACCGTATTCGTGGACAATCCAGAGCAGATGACGGAAGAAGAAATCATCCGGGAGGCCAAAGTTCAGATGGGCTCTGAAATTCGGAAGTACGGAATCAAACTTCCGGTATTGATCATGAAGAAACCGTTTCGGATTTCCAGAAACCAAGGACTGGTGACCGGGACTCCGGAGACTTTGCTCTTCAAAACCAAACCTCTGGTCTTGTATTATAATTTTATCGGGCCAATCAGCGAGGAATCGGATTCTTCGGCCATCCAAAAGGATCGGAAAGTAATGTTCTTTAAAAGGATGGTGGGATCCTCATGAGATGCTTGGTCGTTCGTTTTAAGGATTGCGAAGGCCCGGGAACCCTCCTCGATTGCCTCCGAGAAAGAAATTATAGAATCACATATCACAACGCGTACGATCCGCATGTGCATCTTATGCCGGACGCCCACCAAGTCTTCGATTTGGTGGTGTTTCTCGGAGGTCCGCAAACGGTACACGATCCGGCTCAAGAGGCTTTTTTTTCTCCCTGGCTGGAACTCGCTTCCCATCTGGTTCGGATGGAAAATCGGAAAGTGATCGGGATCTGTTTAGGCTCTCAGATTCTCGCCAAGGTGTTAGGAGCGAAAGTTTATACCGGAGCTAAGGGACCCGAAGTCGGTTTTTCCGATGTTCGTCTGGTCAACGGATCCCATTCCCGTTTTTCCAAATTGAACGGAAAAGCGTCCTTTCCGGCGTTTCATTTGCATGAGGATGTCTTCGATCTTCCGGCGGGTGCGGAACTGATTCTGGAAGGGAAGGAGTATCCGAACCAGATGTTCTCCTGGAAAGGAAGAATTTTCGGGATCCAATGCCACTTGGAAGTTACGGCTCCCATGCTCGAAGTTTGGAAAAACGTGCATTCCGAATTCATTCGAAAGGCCGGATGGAAACCTGGACCGGAAGTAGGACTTCAGAGGTCTCAAATGGAAGAGGCCGGTAGGATCATTTTCGAAGGAATCCTGGATGCAGGGCCGGATTTTCCGAAGCTTTAGATCGCAATACTCTGTTATGATTTCGAAACAAACAAAAACGGTGCGTACATGATACAGAAAGTTCTGAAAGTCATCTTCGGAAGCAAATATGAAAGGGACCTAAAACGACTGATTCCGATCGTACAAAAGATCAACGAATGGGAGGAATCCATCCATAAGTTGAGCGATTCGGAACTTTCAAACCAGACGCGCAAGTTTCAAGAGCGCCTTTCCCAAGGTCAGACTTTGGACGACATCCTTCCCGAAGCGTTCGCGACCGTTCGCGAAGCTTCTTTAAGAAAATTGGGAATGCGTCACTTCGACGTTCAGATGATGGGCGGTATCGCGCTGCATTGGGGAAATATCGCCGAGATGAAGACGGGGGAAGGAAAAACTTTGACCTCCACTCTCGCGGTCTATCTAAACGCTTTGGCAGGCAAGGGAGTGCACGTAGTCACCGTAAACGATTACTTGGCTAGACGAGACGCCCTCTGGATGAAACCCATTTACGATTTTCTGGATTTGAAAGTCGGAATTATCCAGCATGACATGGATCACGACGACCGCCAAAAGGCGTATTTCGCGGACATCACCTACGGAACCAATAACGAATACGGATTCGATTATCTGCGGGACAATATGGTATCCCATATCGACCACAAGGTCCAAAGGAGCCACTTCTTTGCGATTGTGGACGAGGTGGACTCGATCCTGATCGATGAAGCTCGGACTCCTCTGATTATATCCGGACCTTCGGACGAATCCACGGACAAATACGTACGTATCGATCGAATCATTCCGAAATTGTCGGAAGGGGAAGATTACGAGAAGGACGAAAAAGCCAAAAACACCCTCCTGACGGAAAAGGGTGTGGCTCATGTGGAACAAATTCTCGGAATCGAAAATCTGTACGCTCCCCAAAACGTGGACCTAGTCCACCATGTGCATCAGGCTTTGAAAGCGCATAAGATCTTCCAAAAAGACGTGGATTACGTGGTCCAAGGCGGAGAAGTGATCATCGTGGACGAGTTCACGGGAAGATTGATGTCGGGACGTAGGTATTCGGACGGGCTTCACCAGGCGTTGGAAGCGAAAGAGGGAGTCCCTATCGCGAGGGAATCCCAAACGTTAGCTAGCATTACGTTCCAAAATTATTTCCGTCTGTACGAAAAATTATCCGGAATGACTGGAACCGCGGATACGGAGGCGGAGGAATTTCATAAGATCTACAATTTGGACGTGATCGTTATTCCGCCGAACGTTGTGGTCCAGAGGAAGGATTTTGCAGATCGCGTCTATAGGACCGAGAAGGAAAAATTCAACGCCATTCTTAACGAAATCAAGGAATGCCAATCCAAGAAACAGCCGGTACTAGTGGGTACGATTTCGATCGAAAAATCGGAAGTGCTTTCGAGGCTTTTGACCCAATCCGGGATTTCACATAATGTGTTAAACGCCAAATTCCATGAAAAGGAAGCGGAGATCGTTGCGAATGCCGGTAAACCGGGCGCGGTAACCATCGCTACGAACATGGCGGGAAGGGGAACGGATATCGTGTT
The DNA here is from genome assembly GCF_004769195.1 of Leptospira fletcheri. Taxonomy (NCBI): domain Bacteria; kingdom Pseudomonadati; phylum Spirochaetota; class Leptospiria; order Leptospirales; family Leptospiraceae; genus Leptospira; species Leptospira fletcheri. The sequence goes on along the minus strand of NZ_RQET01000014.1, from coordinate 145,880 downwards.
GGGCGGAGCCCAACTCTTCAAGGAAAGCCTCGAATCTTGGGACGAAACCGATCCCGCGGTGATCGAATTCAAAGAGGGGACGTTACGCTCCAATTTCGAAAAGGCGGAGTCCTTGGTGGACAAGTTGGATTCCCAGAGCAAAAAGAGTAAGGCCAAGGAAATCCTCACTTCCGCTAAAATTTGGAAAAAGAATCATGACGAGGTCTTGGAGGCCGGAGGATTGCATATTCTCGGGACGGAAAGACACGAGGCCAGACGGATCGACAACCAGTTGAGAGGTCGTTCCGGTCGGCAAGGAGATCCCGGTTCCAGTCGCTTCTACCTCTCCCTGCAGGACGACCTGATGCGTATTTTCGGATCGGATCGGATTTCCGGTATTATGGAAAGGCTCAAAATGCCGGAGGGCCAGGAAATCGAACATACCATGGTTTCCAACGCCATTGCGAGAGCGCAAAAGCGGGTAGAAGGTCACAACTTCGATATACGTAAGCATTTGCTGGAATACGACGATGTGATGAACCGTCAGCGGATCGTCATCTACAAGATGAGAAACGAAGTGTTGGAAGGCGGAGACGTCACCGGGCTCGTCAAAGGCTTCTTGGACGAAATCATCGAATCCCAAGTGGTCGCCACTTGCGAAGGTGGAAATCCGAACGGTTGGGAATGGGGCACACTCCAGGAATGGTTCACTGGACTCGGGCTTCGTTGGGAGATCGACACGATTACGGTGGCGAAGTCCAAAAATCCTCAGTTGTTCCTATTTAATTCGTTAAACGAATCCGCGCAGAATTTTTACCAGGAAAAAGCGGATCGGATCGGGCCTGAAGTCTGGAAGGTTCTAGAGAGGAATATCTTTTTGGACATTCTGGACCATCGCTGGAAGGAACATCTCTATGCGATGGACCATTTGAGAGAAGGAATTTGGACCGTCGGCTACGGAGAAAAAAATCCCCTCGTAGAATACAAGCTGCAAGGATTCAGACTTTTCGATCAGGCGATCGAGAATATGAAATATGAGATCGTAGGCTTTTTGATCCGTGTAGAAGTGACCGAAAAAACCCAGATCCCGGAAGAGAAGAAGGAATACAAGAAGGTCGGTGAAGAGCTGACCGGCGGGTTCCAGGAATTGCAGGGAGCGAAAAAGAGCGATAGAAGTACTTCTTCTTCCGCCCAGCCGCTACCCGTAGCTTCCGGCGGAGGAAGTTCCGAACGGAAAACAAGTAGGAGGAAACGAAAATGAGATTCTTTGCACTGGCGATCCTGCTTCCGACCTTGCTCCATTGTTCCCTAGTACCGGGCACAGGGAGAGAGGCCAAAACTCCGAAACAACTCTTCGAAGAATGCATGAGCACGTTTTCCGACGAAGCGAAATGTAAGAATTTCGTTCTGAAGTCGATTCCGGATGCGGATATTGATATTCTGGGAAAACAACCCGAGCTTGCGGACGAGGCCAAAGCGAAGCTAAGAATCCGTTCCGAAATGGTTCATTCCCTTTTGTACCAGAACCAATTGTACGTGAAGAATCAGATCGGAGAGCCGGACGAAAAAATGACGATCAACAATTGGGCTCCCGGAATGGAAGAATGGGTCTATCACCGTCCTATCTGTAAGTATGCGGAAGGTTCCCGCCCCGATAAGGAAATTCGGATCCGTTTCCAAAGAGGCGCCGTGGTCAAGGTTTTACACACTCCTCCGGACCCCTTGCGCTGATTCGCAGGACTCGGTTTTTTCTAGCTCCGACTCCATTCGACGAAATGGATAAGAGATCATAATTATTGAATCTGTTCTTCTTGACAAAAGGAATGCGCATTATTCTCTGGCTTTATAGTGCGGCGCGCGTTGTACATTTTGCTAGTTCTTGTCCAAGTTGTACTAGTACTTTTTTCCTCCTCCATCGATCTGATCGACCAAGGAGAAACCTCCCGTATTTCCAACGTAGCCCTTAAGAAAGGAAGTTCTCTGGCCTTTTTGGAGTCGGACTTAACAGGTTCGGATCCTCTCTTTTTCGCGCCTGCCCGGGAAAGAGATAGCAGGCCAGTCGAGTTACTGTCCGATGCGCCTTCCTTTTTTCCCTGGATTCCTCCTGTGTTTCTCTCCGGGCATTTCTTTTTGGATGAAAAGACCTGGTCTAAGAACTTAGTTTCTTTTCTTCTAACGAGCTTACCTCCTCCGGCCCTTTCTTAAACTTTTATACCTAGCGCACCTGGGATTTTCGTCTCTTCGGGTAAGTGCAATTTCGCCGCCCGGATATCGATCTAAAAGGTCCGCTAGTCGATTCACTTCGATTTTATAGGACATGGAAACTCCATACATAGATGAAAACTAAAGTATTCGCACTACTTCTGATTGCCTCGACGAACGTAGATAGCTCCGAGACGAAAGAATCGCAGAAATTCGTTTCGCCGAAGGACGTTCTTGCGATCGAGGAAGGAGTGCTCCCGGCAACGGATCCTACGATCGGAAGCTCACCCTATGACAACAAGGAGCTGCAGATCAAAATGCGGTTAGAAATGGCAAAGGCTGAGGAACTCCTCTGGAAGAACAACCTTCTACTTTTGGCTGCGAAATACAATATCGACGCCAAAAAAGCCGGAATCGAGCAGGCGGGATTGTATGCGAACCCCAGTATTTTCATCGATCAGAGTATTTTTGCAGAACCGACCCGTAGGTTTTTCGATTTTACCCGCGCCGGTCAGACGGTTTATCAGATCCAGCAATTGTTCCTGTTGGGCGGGAAGATAGACAAGCGGATCCGTGTAGCGGAATTGAGCGCCAAAATGGGCGAACAGGAATTCTACGATCTCGCTCGAGCGCTCTTGTCCAAATTGAGAAGGACCTTATACTTTATCCATTATTACAGGGAAGCGATTTCGTTTTACGACGGTAGTCTGGAGGCCCTGGAAAAAACGGTCAGTTCCGCGGAGCTCGCTTACAAAAGAAGAGCGATCTTGCAGGCGGAACTACTTCGTTTGAAAGCTCTGCTTTTTTTCCTCCGTAAGGAAAGGGAAGACCTGCGCATCCGAGTGCTGGAAAAAGAGGCCGATTTGCGGGTTCTGTTAAACGAAGATAAATTCATGAGTCTGGACATCGCCTTCGAACCGATTTTAAACCAGGAATTCGTGGAAAATATCGATCCTAGTAAATTAAAAATTTCTGATATTTTGCAGACCGCGAGAGAATTCAGACCCGACTTGAAAAAGGCGGTCCAGGCATTGAGATTTGAGGAAGCGAATCTGGAATTACAACACGCGAACGCGATTCCTGACTTGGCTTTCGGTCCTATGTACAACCGAGGTGGAACGGCCTTCCAAAACTATTGGGGGGTCACGGCCCAGTTGAATATCCCGCTGTTCGACAGGAACCAGGGAAATATCAAGGCGGCGGAAAAGTCCGTTCTGGTTCGGAAACAGGAATTGAAAAATACGATCCTGGAAGTGGAAAACGACGTTAATGTGGCCCTGGCCACAGCTAAGGCGAAGGATATGTTGTACCGTCGTTTTAGAAACACTTATACGAAAGATTACTCGGATCTTGCCCAAGATATGATCCTGAGTTACGAAAAACGTTATATTTCAATTTTAGAATTTGCCGATTTCTTCGAGACGTATCGGTCCAGTATCGTTGAAATGCTCCGTCTCCAGACGGACAGAATGGATGCAATAGAAGGAGTGAATTACTCCGTGGGCTCCGGTGTGTTAGTACCGAACTATAAAACTTCGACGGAATCAGGTCGGGAGTAGGGTGTTGCGTATGAATATTCATCTTTCCAGTAAGAGCAAATTTTGGCTGACGTTAATCGTTCTGGCGGGAATCGGTTCCCTCGCGGCCGCCTTCTTGCACAGGGGCGCCAAAAAGATGGTTCGTCCGCCGGGGAGACCCATCGTATCCGAAAAAGGGGAGAGGGTGGAATTTAAGGATGGCAGCCCGGGACTACAGATCATCCGAAGCGTCACGATCGGCAAGGAAGGGGATTTCGTTAATGTAGAAGCGCCCGCAAGGCTGATCGCAACGACCTCTCCTTCCGTTTCCGGAGAAGGGGAGCCTATTATTCTTTTCGAGTCTGCGGAATTGAACGATCTGTATGTGGGGTACATTCATTCAAAAAACAGTTTGAGTCGCTCTCGGAAGGCTTTGGCCAGGATCCAAGACATGTTCAAACACAGAGTCGCCACCGAGAAGGATCTGGTAGAAGCCGAAACCAACGCAGATAACGATGCTGCGGAATTGGCGGAGTTCGAAGGAAAGTTGCGTGCGGTCGGATTGAACCCCGCTTCCTTGAATCGGGCCGGAGCGAAAACGGCTTGGATCATGTGCGACGTTCCGGAATCTCAATTACAAAATTTGAATAAAGGAAAGAAGGTGAAGGTGAAATTCTCCTCCTTTCCGAACGAGGAATGGGTCGGTGTGGCTCAATCTTTGGGGGATAACGTGGATCCGATCACTAGAACCGTCAAAGTGCGGATCGAGATCATGAACAACGGCTATAAATTGAAACCGGGAATGTATGCAGTCGTCAAATTTCCCGAGGAAACGAAAGGAGATACCGTAGTTTTACCCTTCAATTCCGTGGTCACGGTCGAAGGAAAAAATTACGTTTTCGTGGAGGAAGCTCCCGGAGACTTTTACAGAAGGGAAGTGACACTGGGAATTTCCAGTCGGGAAAGGGTGAACGTACTGGAGGGCCTAACGAAAGGCGACAAGGTCGTAGTAGAGGGAGCCATTTTATTAAAGGGATTAAGTTTTGGGTTCTAACTCCGTGCGGAATTTCTTTATCTCGATTTCGATCGCTCTTCTTTTGGCTTCCAACCTATCTATTTCGGTTTTTGCCCAGTCATACGACAAAGCCGACAAGGGATCCGAACAGCCTGAATGGTCTCCGGATCCTGACCGAAAAACGAGGTTCGGCCAAGACGAACCTACGATCGTGGAAACCAAGAAAGCAGGTCCTAAAATCACGAACTTTCTAGTTTACGGAGCCTCGATCGGTTCTCCCGGGAGCATGAACCTAAATTTAGGATATTATTATAAAGACGTAGTGTTTCGGGTCTCTGGCGGTCATTGGAGACCGCATTGGTGGGGAGGCCAGGTGGATTTCGGCTATAGTTTTTGGAAGACTCCCGTAATCACCCATAGCGTTTCGATCGTGGCAGGAAGTTATGCGGTGGATCCGTACGCTCCTCAGGTGGGTCACGGTGGACAAAATAGATATCCCAGCGCCTTGAATGTACCCGGTTACAACCACTGGAACCCGACCTTCGAAGATTTGGTCATTCGCTCTTACGTTTCGAACAATATCGATCCTAACTTGGAAGCCTACCTCGAGTATAAAAGTAGGGAGAACCAAAAGGTTTTCCTGAGCCAAAGATACGTAGGTCTGACATACGATATCCTGCTCGGTAATTTCTTTTTGCAAATCGGCGTCGGCGTTGGCAAGGGAAACTTCACCAATCCTCAGCTTCTTTTGCAGATGGGTTATCTCTTCGATACGAGATAAGATTTTTAGAACACCGATTCGATTTTGACGGACGGTCTTACCGGGCGGTCCCTATTTCGGAGTTCGCGCACTGCCGGATTTTCCAAGGGAGATATTTGAGCTCGGGAGGAATCGCTACCTCCATATCTTTCAACGATCCTAACTCAAAAACCGTCGGGCGGTAAGTGAAATGAGAGAGGAACCTTTTCCCACCTGTTCCAATCCAAGAGAGATATTCAGAATAGCGAATTCTTGCTTAAAACGCGGCAAAGAAGCGAAGCCCGGAGTAGTGCGGACCGAGCGAAGTGAAGGGAGCCGCTCCGGAACTCGGTTCCTATCTTTTTATACCATAAAAAAAGGCGCCCTTAAAGGGCGCCTTTTCCATAACAAGGGGAAAGGTTCGGTTTAGAACTTTGCGACTACACCGAGAGTAAACCCGATTTGGTCGCTTCTTCTATGACCGGATGCATCCACAAACTGCTTTCCGAGAGACCAGTCACGTCTCATGTCCAACTTGATCAATAAGTTTTCCGTAAAGTTCCAGACGGGAGTTACGGTAAACGTTCTGTACTGACCGAAGTTGTTGGCGCCGTTGTAGTGTTTGTAGTTGTCGCTCATGTGAGCCAAAACCCAATCCGTAGGGGTGTTATACCCACGTGCGTTCAGGTCGGCGATTCCTGCAAGCAGTGCGTTGTTAAGACGGGGGTTAGCCGCCAAAATCGCATTCGCAACCGCGGTGTCCGTAGCAACTTGATACGTGCTGAGGGAGGTGTTGATTCCCGTAGAGCCGAAAGCGCCGGGAGCGAACGTGTTCAATGCACCGTTATTGTGTTTGTCATCCAAGTATTCGTAACGGATGTTCACTCCCCAAGATTCGTTGATCTTGAATTTAGAGAAAACTCCGTACGCCTTATAGATGCTCTTGTTGTTTTCGGAAGTAACCTGACCCATGGCGAGTCCGGAAAGGGTTACGGTGTTGTTCGCGTTGTAACCTTGCTGTGCCAATCCTCCGTTCGAGAGGGAACCCGCTTTTTGGCTCCAGGTATAATCCAAGTCGATCTGGATACGATCGGTCGGAGTAATGGAGAGGATCGCGTGGTTCATGAACCAATAGTCCTTGTTGTAATGGTTCCGAGTAGCGGTAGGAAGAAGTCCTCCACCACTTTGCGGAGTCGCTGCAACGTTGAAGTCCCTGTTTTGCAGGTAGTTCGCCATCAGCGCTTGGTTGACGTCCACACGTCCGTTCGCCAAGTCGGAAGAATATATAGTGTTCCAGGTGATGGCCAATTTGTTTTCAATCAATTGTCCTTTCAGCTGAGTACCTATAGATTTGTGCTGGGTATATGCTTCCACATACGGGCTATGAGTCGTATCCGTCAGAGCCGCAGTCGTGGGAGCCAGATAACCGGTACCTTGTCCACTGTTGTAGAGATAAAAGGTTCCTGACCATTTATCCGAAAACTGGGTGGTTAAACGGGCACCGGTGTGAATGAAAGGGATTGTATTCTGGAAGATGGCCCCTATCGAGTAGTTGGGGTTGTTCATCGATTCGAGCACCTCGTAACCGATGTGCGTGGCCATCTTACCTACGTCCAATGTCATCCCTTTCAGAACGGGAAAGAAGAAGGTCACGTACGCTTGCTTCAACATGTTCATGTTGTAGATCTGGTTGGAAGTGGTGTACGGAGTTTCTTGGAAGGCGTTGTTTTGTCCGTTCTGGAAGTCTACACGGAAACCCCAAGGGGAGGCTTTTTCCGCTACCTTTTGAACTACCAGCGACACTGCGTTGATCGCGAAGTTTTTGTTGTTCGTTTCGAAAGCGCGGGTCGTATCGACCGAGTTTCCTTGCAGAGGGTTGTTGTTGTACATATAGTACACGTCTACGAATCCGGAATACTCTACCTTATCGTACCATTTTTGTTCGACCGGCTCAGGCTCTTTAGCGGCCGGAGCTTCCACCGCGGCTTCTGTGGGTTTCTTGGCGGGTTGGGCAAAAACCGAAGAAACGCTCATCAGGGCCAGGGAGGCAATGAGGCTAATTGTTTTTGTTCTCATCATTCTCCTAAATCTCCTATGCTGCCTTCTATGCAACTAGCGTGCCAAAGTTAAAAAAATGGGCAATGCGACAAAAAATGTCTTAAAAACAAGAATAGAAGGGAAATTATCTGTAGCGAGAATGGTCTTATTTTAGAGAGAATACTTTATTACTGCAGTGTGCTTAATATTTAGGCACATTTGATTTGCTTAGTTTTTGAGCAAGAGGGGGCTTTTTTCCTGATTTTTGTGAATCAATAGATCCAAAGTGGCGTAATTCTAATCCGGAAGGTTTATAAGAATTCCGGAAAATTCTTATGTACCAATTCGGACAATTCTTTCGCCGAATTCTTTTCCGGTTCCTGCAAAACCGCTTCCAGACAGAATCTTAGAACCTCTCCGGTTTTTTGAGGCGGGAGCTTCGGAAGCGCAGCCCTCAAGGTGGTTCCGTTGATTTGTAATTCTCCAAGAAGGAGAGGGGGATTTTGCAGGAGAATTTCCTCCGCTGCTTCCGACCAAGCGGGAGAAGAATTCTCGGACACCGTCCAGAGAGAGACTAGCTCGGAACAAAGTTGCCGGAGAGAATCTCGTCCGGAATATTGCGCGCAAGGATGCAAAATTTTCTTTCTGATCTCTTCGGGAGAGAATGCGTGTTCCTTCTCTTTCAGGAGGGAGGTCAGAGTTTCGCAAAGAAAAAGGGAATCTTTGGTCTTCTGGTTGGAAAAACGCAGTGCTTTGCAGAAATTTTTTCCAGCCTCCGAGGAAGCGGAGTCGCCGAACGTGAGCTTTAGAAAATAAGAAATTCGTAATCGATCCGGATCCACTTCGAGTTTCGAAAGAGAACGAATCTTTTCCTCCCAGTCCGGTTCCGAGTTTTTATACAGATTTTCCCCTTGGAACAGCTCGAAGATCCGGTATCGTCTTAGAAGCTTTAGGGAAGGACTCGGGTCTTCCGTCTTCAGGATCTTTAGAAATTCGTCATGGATCCGCTCGGCCGAGACTTTCGCGGTGATCGGACGGCAGTCTTCTATCGCTTTTTCCGTCTTTGGATCGATCTGAAATCCTAGGGCGGATACGAATCGAATCGCTCTTACCGGCCGTAAACCGTCTTCCCGGAAACGATCTTGCGGGATCCCGATCGTTCGGATCCGTTTTTCGGAGATATCTCTTAGGCCGTCGTGTTCATCTATTAATTTTTCGTCAAGAAGGTCCAAGGCAAGCGCATTCATGGTGAAGTCCCTTCTTTCCAGATCTTCGCTTAACCCGACTCCGAAGGAAACCTGTTCCGGCCGCCTTCCGTCTTTGTATTCCTCTTCCTTACGAAACGTAGTCAATTCGTAGGAACGATCCTGGAGAAGCACGGTAACGGTTCCGTGCTTGATTCCCGTAGGAACCACCCGGCGGAACAATTTCTGGACTCGGTCCGGATGACTGGACACGGCTAGATCGAACTCATGGGGAAGCCTTCCCAGTACCAGGTCGCGGACTGACCCTCCGACCAAGTAGGCTTCTCCCCCGTCGGACCGAATGGTACGGGAGATTTCCAATAGATCTTCCAAATAGGGAGAAGGGATTGCTCGAATGAGATTTTGCGCCGAGTCGGAAGTCATTCCTGCACGAACTTTTTCCAGAGAGGAAGGTACTTCTCCCGAAACTCGGGGTTTTTGGACAGAATCTCCTCCACCTGTTTCCGGGTGCCTTTGTCCACGGAAATTCGCAAAAAAGGAAGTTCCGCTTTTTGGGAAAGGATGCCGTCGATCTTGGCGGAGGTTTCCGTCCAGGCTTCATCACAGTAGCTTTTGTATTCCTTTTCCCGGTGCTCGGTACAGAGTAAGGAGAGTTCCAGATATTTTCCCTGGTTTTTCAATTCAAGCATCCTGCTTCCGATATCCTTACCGCAACCGTAAGAGAGGAGCGCCAAAATCGAAATCAAGGTCGGGAAAAAACGGATCATCTTGGGAAAAGAGTTCTTCGATTCGCGGGAGAAGGAAAGTTCTTTTTTAATCCGATTCTTTTCGGGGTTTGAACGCTTGGTTCGCGAGTTTGTCCGCTCTCTTGTTTTTCTCGCGTAGGACGTGCGAAATTTTAAAACCGGATAATCGGGAGCTCAATGCCTGAACTCTTTTCTTTGCTTCGGAGAGATGAGGGGATTTTACTTTGTATTCCCCTTTGAATTGTTTTACTACGAGTTCGGAATCCAAAAAGGCCTCCACTTCCGAGGCTCCGTTTTCCAAACACCATTCTAGCCCGACTTCCAAAGCGGCCCATTCCGCCGTATTGTTCGTGCCGTCCGCAATCCTCTTGGAAATGGTATGGATTTCCTCTTCTCCTTCGTAGATTACGATTCCGATGGAAGAAGGTCCCGGATTGCCTTTGGAAGCTCCGTCGCAGTGCATCCGGAATTTTCGCAATTCTATTCTTCCCGCTTTCCCTTCAGTAGTAGAAAGGGTCTCCAAAAAAGAAGGTATCCGATGAGTAGGAAAACGGAGACCACGAAGGACACGATTCCTACCGCTACGGACCGGAAGCGATTGTAGCCTTCCTGGAAAGGATGCGGGAAAAAAATTCCGGCCAGAAGGCAGAAAAAGCCCAATCCGAGGCAAAGAAAAAGAAAGTTGGGTTGGCTTAGGAAATAAAAGAGAAAGCTGAGACCTGTCCATCCGAAGGCGAGTCGGTAGGCTGCGATACGATTGAAATTTTCCATGAAAAGACGGAGTACCATCGATTGTCCTATCCTACCGGTGCTTTTCTTTGGCAACGGAAAAAATCTCCTGATTTAAGTGTTGTTTATTCCGTCAGGAAAGGTTTTCCTGTTTCGGTCCGGATCGGAAAAAGATGAACAACGGATACCTTCGGTTTTTGGAATCGATTCCTTCTTCCCCGCCCGGTGAATGTTCCTATTATCCGGATCGAATTTCGAAGGTGAAGGGTTTTCTTTCTAAGAAGCCTCCCAATCTTCCCGCGCTAGACTTCCTTTTGGCATCCGGTTTTCGCAGGTCGGGAGAATTCTTTTACAGGACGGCTTGTGACTCCTGTATGCACTGCCTGAGTTACCGCATTCTTTTGGATCAATTTACGATTTCGAAAAGTCTGAAAAGAATAGGAAAACGGAACATAGATCTGGTTCCTTCGGTGCACTCTCCGGAGCTGACTTCCGAAAAAGCGGAATTGTATGTGAAATACCAGAACGCAAGACACCCCGGAAGTTACGGAAATACGGACTCAGAGTTACGGGAAACGATGTTCGGACAGATGTACTTAGGTTCCGAAAATTCGGTAGAATTACAAATACGTAAGGAAGGAAGTTTGCTGGGTTGGATCCTATTGGACTGCGGAGAGGCGGCGGTTTCGGCGGTCTATTCCGTCTTCGATTCCGAGTTTCGCGATAGAAGTTTGGGAAAATTTCTGATCCTTACATCCCTTCTTTGGGCAAAGGAAAAAGGATTTCGAGAATACCATCTCGGCCTTTTTTTGCCCGGTCACCCGAAAATGGATTATAAGGGATTTTGGAAACCGGCGGAAATATTGGACCAAAGAACGGGAAATTGGATCGAGTCTAGGAAATTTCTTGCGGATTATCTGGAAAAGGCGGGACAGGACGGGAGTCGACTGGAACCGAAATCACCCCTATGATGCGTAAGAGGGGGAAGACAGAGGATCTAGAAAGACTTGTCAGGGGAACTCCCTTCCTTAAAAAGGCAGGTATGGCTAAAAAGATCATCGTTGTAGGGGCATCTAGCGGTATTGGGAAAGAAATCGCGACCCAGCTTATCGCCGAAGGCCACAAAGTCGCTCTGTTTGCGAGAAGGGAAAAGGAACTTAAGAATCTCCTCGGGTCCGCATCGAGCGCAAAGGCAGGCCAGGTTTACACTTTCAAACACGATGTAACGCAATATTCTCAGGTGCCTTCCACTTTCGCGAAGGCGATCAAATCCCTTGGCGGACTGGACGAAATTTATTACTCTTCCGGGGTGATGCATCGGATCGAACCGAACGAATTTTCGATCGAAAAGGATCTGGAAATGTTGGAGGTCAATCTGCTCGGATGTGTAGCTTGGCTGGATTTGGCGGCTAAATTTTTTCAGGACCAGAAATCCGGAAAAATCGTCGGGATTTCTTCCATAGCAGGAGATAGAGGACGCCGATCGAATCCGGTGTACAACGCTTCCAAGGCCGGCATGACTACGTATCTAGAAGCTCTGCGGAATCGATTGGCGGTAAAAGGAATCCAAGTCGTAACGGTGCGCCCGGGAATGATCGAGACTCCGATGACTGCGGGGCTTTCCGGACTTTTTTGGGTCATCACCGCCAAAGAAGCGGCGAATACGATCTTGCAAAAAGTGAATTCAGGCAAGGAAGATTTTTACGTCCCGGCTCGATGGGCTCTGGTCTCGTTGGTCATCCGCTCCATTCCTTCCTTTATTTTCAGAAGGCTCTCCATCTAGACGTGAACGCGACCTTTTAAGGCAGACGATATGGCTACTGCACGCAAAAAAAAATCCGTACAAACAACGAAGGTCCCAAAGAAAGGAACCTCTTTCGATAGGGCGGCCTTCGAAGCCAAACTAGGGGCTCCTAAAAAAGTGGAAGCTTGGGGAATGAATCACTTCTCCCTCAGCCCGGTTTTCTATCCGAAATCGGAACAGGATTTTCGGGAAGCATTTGCTTATGCAAGTTCCACCGGAACCAAGCTTTCCTTTCGCGGGGGAGGTTGCAGTTACGGCGACGCGGCGACGAACGAAAAAGGCATCGTCATCGATATCAAGGATTTTAACCGTATTCTCTCCTTCGACCAAAAGACCGGAGTGTTAAAGGCGGAGTCCGGAGTCACGATCAAACAACTCTGGGAATTCGGTGTGGAAAAAGGTTTCTGGCCGCCGGTGGTAAGCGGGACTATGTTTCCGACTTTGGGTGGTGCACTTTCCATGAATATACATGGAAAGAATAATTTTGCGGTAGGGCCCATCGGAGACCATATCCAAGAATTCACGTTTTTGACCGTGGACGGAAAAGAGCACGTCTCCAGTCCTAAAAAGAATCCGGATCTGTTTTATTCCGCAATTTCCGGCTTCGGAATGCTCGGGGCATTTCTCACCGTTACGATTCGGATGAAGAAAATCTATGCCGGAAAGATGCGGGTTTGGCCGGTCAATACGTTCGATCTCCAGGAGATGTTCGACTATTTCGAGAAAGAATACAAGCAATCGGATTATTTGGTCGGGTGGGTGGATGCGTTCGCCTCAGGCAAACAACTCGGGAGAGGACAGATCCATAAAGCGGTCCATTTAAAAGCGGGGGAAGACCCCGGCTTCCCGGAAAATTGCAAGATAGAAAATCAGATTCTTCCTTCCACCTTTCTGGGTCTGGTTCCTAAATCATGGATGTGGATTTTCATGTACCCGTTCAGCAACAAATTCGGAATGCGCTTTGTGAATTTCGGAAAGTGGCTTTCGGGATTTCTGAACAATAATAAACCTTATATGCAGGGACACGCGGAATACGCGTTTCTTCTGGATTACGTTCCGAATTGGAAATTTATGTACAAGCCGGGCGCGATGATACAATACCAGAGTTTTCTTCCGAAAGAGAATGCTGTTCGGGGATTCGAGGAACTTCTCAAAGCGGGGCAAAAAAAAGGAATCGTGACCTGGTTGGCCGTATTTAAGAAACACCGCCCGGATAAATTCCTTCTCACGCACGCTTTGGACGGATATTCCATGGCAATGGATTTTCCGATGACGAAAGGGAATAAGGAAAAGCTGTGGGAACTAACGAAGGAAATGGACGAAATCGTTTTGAAATACGGTGGGAAATTTTATTTTGCCAAAGACAGTACTCTTCGTCCCGAGATTTTGAATCGCGCCTTCCCGAAAAAGACTCTGGATAAATTTAGATCCTTGAAAAAGAAACTGGATCCGGGTAATTTGCTGGAATCCGATCTGTACAGGAGGATTTGGAAATAAGTGGGATGACTTCCCAGAATGATCCCGCAATATGAAAGGATTCGAATATAATGTCTAAAGGGACGATCGGCTTTTTCGGCGAAAACTTCAAATCGCTAAAAAGAGCTGCGAATATAATCTTCTTTTCCGTCCTTTTTATGTGGATGGGTTTCGATCCGGCCGTCTCCAGAAACTCCCTATATGAATTGATCGTAGGCGGGTTCTTTATCGTAAGTTTGGGATACGCCTATCTTTGGCTCAGGAGAGATCAGAGACGGAAAAGAATCCTGGATTTCGGGCTCCTCTTCGGATTGATTTATTCCTCCGTTTCCACCGCCTTATTCACTTCCTATCTCATCAACACCGAAATCCCCAGATTGAAGATGTTCGGAAGATTCGCCTATATGGGCGTGATCGTTTTTCTCATCATACGTTATGTTCGAGGTGCGTCGAGGGTCGGGACGAATCTGATCCTGGCATGTTTTTACGGAAGTCTTCCTTTTTTGGCGCTGCAGCTCCAGACTCCATACAAGGGGGCCTTGACGTTCTTCTTTTTGCTCGGTATACTCGCGGATCGTATTCTGGGTTTCCGGACCGTCAAGGTTCTTCGTTACCGTGCTCCTAAGTCGTTCGTGCTCTTTTTACTTCTGTACGCTTTACTCCCTTGGCTTTATGCGGGATTTAAGACTCCCGTGCTCGACTTTGCCGACGGATTTTTTCTGCAAGGCATTCCGATCTGCCTCTTTCTTCTATTCGTAAACATCGAACCTTCCTCATGGAGTTCCATGGTCCAAAGATCCGTCGGGACTTTATTTATCGTAAGCGGTTTCTTTTTATTCGCGGCTCTTTCTTTCTTTTCCTTCCAGAACGGACTCGCATCCTTGATTTTCGTAAAGAAAACGATACTCGCCGGAACGAATACCAACGATATCGCGACCCTGCTTTCACTTTCCATGCCTTGGGTTCTTCACGGTTTTTTTTGCTCTCAGAAATGGAAAGCCAGGACCTTTTTTCTGGTTTGTTTCTGCTTGCTGGCTGCGGCTACGTTCGTCATTCATGTTCGCGGTCTGTACATCGCTTTCTTCGCGACGGTATTCGTTTTCTTTTTCCTGAAATTCGTTTCCGAAAAACTTCGTTTGATGTTCGTCGGAATCCTGGTCGTCTTTCTAGGTTTGTTCGCCTGGATTTTCTTTCAGAATTTCAAGTTTCCTCTCTTTGACAATTTTCATTCCTTGTGGGCAAGAACCCTGCTCTGGAGATTGGCTCTTCGGGCTTTGGCGGACAATTGGCTCTTCGGAATCGGAGGATTCCAATACAAAGGTTTATTGGTCTGGGGGAATCCGTTGGACCTCCCCCCAGGCGTCTTTATGCAGGAGGATTTGGGAAGGATTCACGTACATAATCTATTCCTTCAGGTCGGTTTGAACTGGGGTTTTTTTCCCGCGCTCGGATTGCTAGGGTGTTTTTTCTTCGCTTTATTTCCGTTTCTGAAAGCGGATAAGATCCAATTCCGGAGCAGCGCTTTCGGTTTTCGTATCTCCCTCTTTTGCTTCGGGGTCTATTCCATGGCGAACTATTCGTTTAACATTGCGGGGTTGCATACGGCCTTTTCTCTCCTGCTGTTCGCGTCTCTGCCTCCCGAGTTCTCCGCACCGATTAAAAACGGGATCTCGGTTTTTGCCAAAGGAATTGGCCGCTATATCTCCGTCGGAGTCGCTTTTCTTTTCTTATGCTCCGCGTGTTTTCTGCTTCATATCGAATCCCTGCATTCGGAACAGGTCGCATTGACCAAAGGATTCCGTTCCAGAAATCTTCTGAACGATCTGGTGCTGGACGAGAGTTTTGTAGATGATCAGAAAATCGTTAAGTTACGGGAGGCTTTTTCCATTTCGGAAAGGTTAGTCAGGGTCTTTCCGAAGGATCCCATTTTTCTGGAAGAAAGCGCAGAATTAGCGAGAGTTTTGTACAGCAAAACCCGAGAGGATCGTTTTAGTCACGTTGCGATCGAAAGATTCGAAGCTTGCACTTCCTATTCTTCCAATCCTTGGTTCTGTTTCTATAATTTGGAAAGGTTGAAACCTAACGACAATTCCGAGAATTACAAAAAAAGCATGAGAAAGTTCAACCCGTTTCTCCTGCCTCTGGAAAAGCGTTCTCCTTTTTAGACAACATCACTTCTTTCCCGTACCTGGATTCTTTCCAGACCATGAAGGGTCTTTCCGCGATCAAGTGGAATAGATATCCGAAGAAAAGTACGATAAACCCTGCCGGCACGAAAGCCAGTGCAAAATCCAGATATCTCGGATGATTCACGTCTACGAACAGGGGAGTTAAAATTCCCGCCAGAAAGAAATGAATCAGATACGCACAGTAGGACAATTTTGCGATGGGTGAGAATATCCTAAACGAAAGTAATTTGGAAGACAGGGACTCCGGCCTCAACGAAAGAAGCATCACTGCGGCACAAGCAAAAGCGTTCAGATTGAAACGGAAAACCATGGAAATCGGATCCGGACGGAATTCGTAGAGAAAGAAGATGATATAGAAAACTGCGGCAGACGAGGCAAGCAGTAGAGTTCTTCTTTTTTTACTATCTTTCAGAAAATTGAAAATACGATCCGGATAGCGGTTTAAGACGTAGGCGAGCAAAATTCCCATAAAAAGGGAATCCAGTCTAGCGTGAAGAGGGTAGTAGATCAGTTCGTGGTAGAGCGCTTTGGAAAGAACAGGATCCGTAATTCCTTCTATTTTTAATTTGAATATTAGAAACCGATAAATCGTTGGAAATAGGATGCAGGATACCAGCGTATAGATCCTGTATTTTTCCGGAATTTTTCTGAAAAAGACGAGTAGAAAGGGCGGAAAAAGAAGATAGAACTGTTCTTCCAGGGAGAGGGACCATCCGTGCGGAACCGTTCCCGGAAAGTAATTGGATATATATAGAAAATCGAATACGGCTCTGCTTCTATATTGGATCAACTCGTTTGCGGATTCCGGCTGGAGTTTGATTAGCAGGGGAAGGAGCAAGAAAGTCTGCAAGGACAGAAAAATGAAATACGGGGGAAAAATCCGAATCGTCCGTTTGGAAAAAAACACGCCGAGTCGGATCGTTCCGGATCGATCCAATTCCCGAAAAAGCGGACCCGAAATCAGGAAGCCGCTCAATACGAAAAAGATATCCATCGCAAAACTTCCGGAGCTGAAGAAGTTACGGGCGAATTCGTTCGGATCCTGGATCTTCGATTCGAAAGGGCGGTACATGTGACCCGCGACGACTAAAAAGAAACCTAAACTTCGTAATCCGTTTAGAGGGGCGATTTCACGAGGATCGAATTTGAATATTCCAAAAAAATAATGCCTAACGGCTTTCATGCAGCGTTTCCAGGTCGGCTCGGTTCGGTATCGGTCGGATTTCCACGGTTTCTAAATGGATAGAAGGACTTTTATGAAAAGAGATCTCGGCGATTTCGAACCGGCTCGATTTCGGCACTAATTTTTCCTTGGGATAATAATCCTTGGCGCCGACTACGGTAAACCTTCGGATACCGGATCCGTAGAGTCCAGTCAAAAGTACGTCGAATTCCGTTTCATCCGGGAGTTCGAAGATCATTCTTTCCGTCCGAAACGAATTCGGGGGAAACATGGCGCTCCCTCTTCTATAAACGACGACCTTTTCCGCAAAAGAATCCAATTCGGAGTTTTCCAAAACGATGGATTTCGTGAATTTATGGTACATCACGTCGTACGTACAGGCCCCGAGAACGGAAAATCCGATCGCAAGAATCGCCAATACTTTCAAGGGTTTAGAACCGACTGTGTAGAGGCTTTCCAAGGAATGAAAAGCGAACAGAAGTAGGATCGGGGTCACCGTCAATAGGAATCGGGGGCCGAAAAGAACTCCCTGCCAGAATTTAGGGGAAGTGAGAGCCGCGGATAAAAGAATGAAAAGCAGAATTCCTACGAAAACGATCCGGATCTTCGAATCCTTAAAGATCGATTTCCAAGTGAAGAGCAGGATCGGATACGCTCCGATTAACCCTACGGATCCGTGGCCGAAGGCGATCAGTTCCCAAAAGAAAGAAAGTTGTATCCAAGGATCGAATTCCTTCGGAGAGAAAGACTGTAGGTATCCACGGGACCCGAAAGGATGTCCCACTATGGTATAATTGATCGCTGCTTGCAAAAGAAATAGGACTCCGAATACGGCGGGGAACCATAGCAATCGGAACCGTTTCGGCAGGAAAAGGACTTGGGAGAGAATGAGAGAAGCCGCCAGCAAGACCACTTCTTGGCGGAAAAATGCCGCAAGCCCGAATGAGATTCCGGCTAGGATCGCGACTTTGGTTTCTCGACCTTTCTCTTCCTCGGCTAGCAATAGAAAATACAAGCCGGCGGTGACTCCCGCTATGGAAAGGATGTATTCGGACATATCCGTGGAAAAAAGGCTGAACGTGGAGCCGACTAACAGAAATAATACGAAGAAAAGTCTGGTACTTTTTCGGAAATGCAGTTCTTTCGAGATTTCATATAGGAAGGCGAGACAGACCAAACCGGAAATCAGAGACAAAATGAAACTTCCCGCTCTTCCGAAAAGGAGAGCGAACGGCGCCTGGACGGCAGCGTAATAAAAAGGAAAAACGTAATAGCATTTTCCTCGGTAAGAATGAGCCATCGTGTCTCCCTTTTCGATGGTCATCGGGAGAAAGCGAAACGTAGGATCGAAATCCTTTCCGAAGTACCTGCAGGAAAAATCCGGAAATCCTTGGATTAACAAGTCCGCCACCTGCTGCTGCTTGATGGCGCCATCTCCGACTCGGATTCCGGTTTGGTATTGCCAGGTTAAAAAAAGAACGAGAAAAGAGGCGCCGAAAAGAACGAATCCTTTTTTTGAATCGGTCAAGGAAATCAAACGTTGCAACGCGGCTCGAAACATGAAAGCTAGGAAATGTAGTTTTCGATACCGGTCAAGTAAATTCTCCCGCTAATGCGGGTTCCGTATTCGTACTCTCGGAGTTTCGGATTTTCCTTTACATATTCCTTCCCGTACAGCAGAATACCTGCGATTCATGAATCGAGTCCTTCGTAGCTCTAGACTTCTGACTTTATTCCTATTGGCGGTCGTGTTATTCGGTTCCGTCTCGTATTTAAAGCCTAGATATTCCTTTAATTGGGACATACATAACAAAGCGGTCCAAGCATATTCGCTGTTCCAGAATCGTTTTCAATCGGAAGAGCTGTATTATCCGGGAAAAGCGGTGGACCCGACATTCAAATTCTTTCCACAACAAGGGAACGTATTCCTCCAGATCGGCCAAAGGAATTTAAGCGCGTTTCCAGTAGCGTTCGCGGCTATTTCGGCGCCTTGGATTTGGATTTTCGGACTCGAATCTCTGCCTTACGCGAGCGCATTCGGTCTCTTTCTTTGCCTGGTCGCCTTCATAAAATATTGGAGACCCTCGCCGCTCGTACTGGCTATCAGCGTACTATGTACCTTCTTATGGATTCTTTCCGTGGAATATTCGGAACACAGCGTTTTCATTCTTTTTTGCTTCCTTTCCTTAACCTTCTCCGTTAAAAAACGAGGTACGGATCTCGCTTTCCTTTTGTCCGGACTGCTGTGCGGGATCAGCGTATGGTTCAGGCACGAGGGATTGGTCTATTGCGCGAGTTTGGCCTTATGGATTTTTCTTTCCAAGGTCGGAAATCACAAAGAGGCGGACCTGAAAAAAACCGTCAGGAAATCTGCGCTTTTTATTCTGGGCGCAGGGCTAGTCGTAGCAATATTCGGTATTTTTAATTTTATAGATTACGGACATCCTTTGGGTCCGAGATACATGATCAATCGGGAAGGATTGGGGGTCCCGTTTCTCGTTCGCCTAGGATGGGCCAAGAGTCTGCTCTTTTTCGGCGATTTCAAGCTCGGATATTTCGGATACATGCCGGCGACGCTCCTGCTTTTTCCGGTTTTATTGTATTCCTGGAAAAGGCTCTCTCGAGCCAACAAGTTGATCTTGGGCTCCTCTCTGACTTATATATTTCTAGTATTGCTTATCGTTCCGAACGACGGATTCACGAATTGGGGACCGCGTTTTTTCGGCCCGGTCGTATTTCCGTTCGTGATTCTTTTTTCCAAATATTTCTATTTTCTAAAAAGAAGAAGGAAAGCCGTTCTATTCAGGTACGTTTTGTTGGCGGGATTGTCTTTTTCTTTCCTGATGGGATTTGCCGGTATAAGGTATATAGGCGAAGGAAGAAAGCAGCAGCAGAATTCCAATACGTTCTACCATTCCTCCTCCGCGGATATCTGGATCTTTCCGGATGATTCCATCGCGTATATGGCGGGTGTCGATTTTTTCTCTAAGATCGTACTCAGGGTCGCGACCCCGTCGGATCTCGAAGATTTGATTCCGAAAGTAAGAGAAAAATGGCCGGGAAGCAAGGTCGCTTTTTTCCAGACGGATATGGATCGGATCGATCCTAGAATGAAAACCGTGCTCGCCTCCAATCCTGCGTTGGCGGAAAGTGTCAGAAAAACGATCTGGCGCGAGGAAGAACTGAATCCTATCCTGGGAAGATTTTTCGGAAATTTGCGGGAAATCAAGTCGGACCGATTGAAAGGCCAGGTCGGAACTTGGAAATGAGCGGACAAATTTTCAAGTATTTTAGGAATCGATAAAATAGATAAAATGGAATCGTCTTTTTGGAATAAAATCTCGGATCGGATCTTCTCGCAGTCCCGGGCAAAGTGGCTCGATTCTTTTTCCGTAATCTTGTTCGGTTATGTGGTTTTGATGAATTCCTGGGTCGGAGAGGATTCTTATATCACCTTTCGGACCGTGGAAAATTTTCTGAACGGTTTCGGATTGAGATGGAACGTGTACGAAAGGGTCCAGGCCTATACACATCCTCTATGGATGTTCGGCATCGCGTTCTTCGGAGCCTTGAAAATTCCCCTTTTTTATGCCTCTCTCCTGCTTTCCTGGATCTGCATTTTTGGGAGCGCTTTTTTACTTGTTCGATCTCGCTCGGAGAAGCAGGAAACATTTGCGTGGATTCTTCTGCTTTTGGTTTCTTGCCGCGCCTTTGTCGACTATTCCACCTCCGGTCTGGAAAACCCCGCCTCTTTTCTACTTTTGATCCTGCTTTTCCTGAAAGGGGAAAAGCTTCTTTCGAATCCGAACGGAAAAGACGTTTTCGGCTTCGCATTGATTCTTTCTTTCGCATATTTAAATCGACAGGATACGGTTCTATTCGGAGTCCCTTATCTCGCCTGGCTATTTCTTATTTCTTTCAAGAATGGACAAACGATTCGGTGGATGGGATGGGGAAGTCTCGGACTCTTACCCGCTTTCGCATGGATCGTTTTTTCCTTACTCTATTACGGTTATCCGTTTCCGAACACCGCATATGCGAAATTGAATACCGGGGTACCTTCCGGAGAGCTCTGGTTTTCAGGATTTTTGTATTTGAGAAATTCCGTCCTCTGGGATCCTGTATCCGCCCTTGCCTTGGCTTTTTCGATCGTATATCTCGTTACGAATCGGAAAAAAGGATTCAATCCGGAATTTCTTTTTCCGCTGTTGGGAATTCTTTTTTATCTGATTTACATCCTAAAGATCGGCGGCGATTTTATGGCCGGAAGGTTTGTTTCTCTTCCGTTCGTAGCCGCGGTCTTCGTTTTAACTAAAATCCGTCATCGATCCGTTGCGGTATTCGGGTTCTTATGTTTTATTCTTTTTATGGTCCTGAATCCCCGTTCGTATTTGTATACGACCACGACTTATTCCCGGGCTAGGATGGACGGTAAAATCGCGGACGAGAAGAGCATGTATTTTCCGAATGCGAATTTTTTACGATCCTTTTTCGTTTCCGAATATCCGGATCACGGTTGGGCGGAGCAGGGTAGAAAATACAGAAAGGACAAAAGTAACTCTCCGTCCCGTTTTTCCGTCTGCGCTACTTTGAACGTAGGATATTTCGGGTACTATTCCGGGCCGGAAAGGAAAATCGTGGACGTGTATGCGTTGACCGATCCCTTATTGAGCAAACTGAAATCGGCCCGCCCTTGGCGTATCGGTCATTTCGGACGGAATTTACCGGAGGGCTATTTGGAATCCATCGATAGCGGGGAGAATCGAATTGCGGATCCCAATCTGAAAGAATATTATGAAAAACTTAAATTATTGACCGAGTCGCCGGATCTCTTTTCCAAAAATCGTCTCGAAGAGATTCTAAGGGAAAATTTGGGAGGAAACAAACAACTTCTTTCCCGATATATGGACGAGAGAGAACAGCAGGAAATTCCGAGCGATGCGACCTGCGGACTCGGCCAAGGGTTTTGACCGAGACCCTAGTTTTTCTAACTCGGATTTACTTTCGCGCCGAAATCCGCCATCAGGCGATTGACGTTGTCTAGGTATCTTTTTTTCTCTCCGGGACGGGCCGAATTCCCTTCCAAGGATATTCCCACATACATATTGTTCTCCGCATCTCTGGCAACGGAGCGGACCACTCCGTAGGCGGTCAAGGGCGCCTGCATTTTAAAAAAGATGTCGAAAGTGAATCCTACTCGGCGAGGCAGGTCGTCGTTCAGATCCGGATGGTTGATTTTAACCCGAAGGCCCCCTGTGGAGAGATCCAAAACCGGAAAACGCTCTTTGACTAGAATTGTGTTCGATTCCCGGATCCGGTCCACCATCTCGAATGTAAGAGTTTTGATCTCCATCACTTCGGTAATGTCGATTTCCTTATTCCGGTTCTGGACCAAAACATATCCGATCGGGATCGCTTGTTCATCGTGGTTGATATAAATGACGGGGACGATCAGTTCCGATTTGATCTTCTGGTTTGCATATTCGATGATTTTCCGGCGGACGTCCTCTTCATCCCCCAATTCGTGCTCGTAATCTATGTATCCGTTCGGATCGGAGGTGGTATAACTCTCCGGTTTTTGGGTATTTGGTATGTATAGAATCTTTCCGGTTTTTTTGACCAGGTCGAATTTATCCCCTATGGAACGGAAAACGTCGATTTTCAGAATGTCGAATTTCGGTTTTAGGATCCGTTCATAATCCGCAAAATTCACTTTTACCGAAGTCGGGATATTGAATAGATTCGCGTCGATGGTGGTCTTACTGGTGCGTAAATTCGTGATCCAGACGGTTCCGTCGGGAGGCTTGATCCTCATAAATTGGCGTTCCCGACTCGCAATCGACACGGATTCCACTTCCATTACATACTGGTTGTTCGGGCGCTCGTCTATAACCTCGCATTCCAATTCCAAATACCGGGCCAAGAGTTTGTACAAAACCACATGGGAATTCAATTTGAATTGTTCGGGAGCTTTTCCTTGGACGAGAATCTTTTTTGCGTCTTTACTGACGGAGAGGAGTTGGACGGAATCGTGGGAATCCGTATCCCGAACTAGAAGTTCGCTTTTTAACAGGAATTTTCCGATGATATGGAGCTTTTTTTCAGGCTCTGCAATGATTTCGCGGTCCCTTTGCTTACGTTCGACCTTTTCCATTCAATTCTCAGGTGCAAGGAGCGGAAATTCTCTTGATTCCAGCCTTTCGCTTCGTTTTGATGTAATAGGTAAGGTACACTAATGTCAAACCAATCTTACCGCGACTCCCAATTTTTAGACGGCCTTTCGGGCGAAGAACTTTTCAACATGCAGATCGGGCTTACGTACAGGGACTTTTTGGTCCTGCCCGGCTTTATCGATTTTCATCCCTCCGAAGTCGAACTGGAAACTAGGCTTACAAAAAAAATCCGGTTAAAACGTCCCTTCGTAAGTTCCCCTATGGACACGGTTACCGAATCCTCGATGGCAATCGCTCAGGCGTTGATGGGGGGAATCGGAATCATTCATTATAATAATACGATCGACCAACAAGTGTCGGAAGTCACCAAAGTGAAACGTTTCGAAAACGGTTTTATCACGGATCCGGTCGTTTTAGGTCCGAAACATACGATCCACGATCTGGACAGAATCAAAGAGAAACACGGATTTACCGGGATTCCGATCACGGAAGACGGGACCAGGAACTCGAAGCTGATCGGGATCGTGACGAATCGAGACATCGATTTCGAGCGGGAAAGGAGCATCACTGTGGACAAGGTGATGACCACCGAAGTAATCACTGGAAAAGCCGGAATCACTTTAAAAGAAGCGAATGATATCATCAAAAAGGAAAAAATCGGGAAGCTCCCGATCATAGACAAGGACGGAAAGTTGGTTTCCTTGGTAAGTCGATCCGACTTGAAGAAGAACAAGGATTTTCCGGACTCTTCCAAGGACGAGAACAAACGACTCCGTTGCGGTGCCGCCGTATCCACATTGCCCGAGTCCAGAGATCGGGTTGCGACTCTGTATGAAGCGGGGGTCGACGTGATTTTCATCGATTCCGCCCAAGGAAACTCCATATACCAGATCGAGATGCTGAAATTCATCAAAGCGAATTTTCGGAATCTGGAAGTAGTGGGAGGAAACGTAGTCACTAGAGGGCAGGCGGAAAATCTCATCCAGGCTGGAGCGGACGGACTTAGGATCGGTATGGGACCCGGTTCCATCTGCATCACACAGGATACGATGGCGGTCGGTAGAGCTCAGGCAACCGCGGTCTATCAAACCGCTTTCCATGCGGCGAAGCACGACGTGCCCGTAATCGCGGACGGTGGAATTTCCAATATAGGCGATATCGCGAACGCTTTGGCGATCGGCGCTTCCGCCTGTATGATGGGTTTTATGTTTGCCGGAACGAACGAGGCTCCCGGGGAATATTTCTATGAAAACGGAATCCGTCTCAAGAAGTATAGAGGGATGGCCAGCATCGAAGCCATGAAAGCGGGTGGAGACAAACGATATTTCAACGAAGGGCAAAAGGTCAAAGTAGCCCAAGGGGTGAGCGGTTCCGTAGTAGACAGGGGTTCCATTCTGAATTTTATTCCTTATTTAAGCCAAGGAATTCGGCTTTCCTTCCAGGACATGGGCTATAAAAGCATCCAGGAACTTCATAAGGGATTGAGAGAAGGAAAACTGAGATTCGAAAGGAGAAGCGAATCCGCCCAGGCCCAGGGTTCGGTTCATAGCCTGTATTCCTATAACGCTCCCAGTTTGAGGGCCGAATAGATTCCGACTGGGTCCTTCTCCGATCCGAAAGAGGTCTGTAGAATTGCAAAGATTCCGTCCTAAACTGGCCGCTTTAGCCGCTTTGGTTCTCATGGCTTCTGGGATAAGCCATGCCCAGACCTCCCCGGAAAAAAACAGGGTGGCGCAGGAACTAGTGGCGCGGCTGGACCAGGCATTGCTGAAGACGGAAGGATTGGTCAAGGCGAATCTGATTTTGATCAAGCGGTCCGGGGACAGTTGGACTTGGGACATGAGCGTGTTCCGAAAAGGAGAGGATTCCCTCTCCCTTTTCGAAAGCAAGGGACGCGGCCTGGAATACAAAATTCTCTTCAAGGAAGACGGAGAATTGATCTACGCATTCAATGCGCTTTCGCGGAAAATCTTCCGAAAAACCGACGAAGAAAAGTACGAAAGTCATCTGAGTACGGGATTCAGTTTCGTCGACCTTTCCGGGAATTCCTACCAGGCGAACTACAATCCGATCGTCCAAAGCGATCTGGAAGTGGGTGGAAAAAAGATGAAACGGGTGGCGATGAGACCCATCGTTCCCTATTTTTATTCCAAGCTGGTGCTATTGTTGGAACCCGAAAGCTTAAAGCCGATTCGTTTGGATTTTCACGATAAGGACGGGGTTTTATATAAGACTTTAAACATCAAATACGGTCCGATCAAGGTAAAAGCCAAACAGAAAGTTACGAAGGAAGATCTCGCGAGTAGGTTGGAAATGCTGGATTTGAACACGGGTTCTATTAGTGTTTTAGAATATACGGAAGTGGATCGGGATGTAAAACCGGATCCTTCCCTCTTCGAACTGGAAAACCTGAACCGACTTTAAGATGTCGTCGACGGAAGCGGTTTTTTTCAGACCGGGTTTTTTGCCGGAAGCGGACCTAAAACTTTTACCGGAAGAGATTTCCCATCTCAAAGCCCTGAGAATTTTCCAGGAAGATAAAATCGTAATCCTGAAGGACGGCAGAGGACTGAGTTGTTTTTTTCGAGTCCCTACCTCTTCTTCAAAAGGGCACTTCCTAAAAAGCGAAACCAAGCAAGATCTTTCTCGGCCCGCCGTGATCGCCACCGCGATTCCGAAAGGGAATCGATTGGAATGGCTGATTCAAAAAGGAACGGAACTCGGAATTACGAAATTCATCTTTCTGAATTTCGCCCACTCGGATCGGAGGGATTTGAATCCGGAAAGAATGGGGAAGGTGGCCGCCGAAGCTTGTGCTCAATCCGGTAGAGAGTTTTTACCTTCGATCCACGGTCCGTTGGAACTCTCCGCATTTTTGGAAGAAAGTCGGAAAGAGGGATCGGAGCTCATCGTTCTGGATCCGGAAGGAACGGAATTTTTAGGACCCGACTCTGTCCGGAATCGGATCCTAATCATCGGGCCGGAAGGAGGCTTTCGGGCGGAGGAAAAGGAACTTTTTGAAAGAGAAAAAATCCGGAACTATAACGCGGGAGACTCGATTCTTAGGATCGAAACCGCAGGAGTATATGCGGCTTCTCTTTTTAGAGCTTTTCTAGGAAGAAGCTAGAATTTATTTTCCGACGCCGTTCGAGCCTAGGATCAACAAGCAGTTCGTATAATTGCTTCCACAATCCCTTTTACAAGCTTGCTGGAGCTGGAGGCATAGAGTGGAGATATTGCAAGCGGTGTTGCAGTTGGAAAGACAGGTGTTCATCTGCAGAGCATTGTCCGGAGTAACGGAAGTGCCGTACAAGTTTTCGCAATTCAGTTTGCATGCGGTATAACCGCCGCCTACGCACCCCGCTAGATACGTGTTCATTGCGGTTCCTTTTATATCTCTTTCTTTGTGTTCGCAGGCAGTTAAAAAAATCGCCGATAGTATCAAAAGGATCCGTAAAAGCAGGGCCATATATGTAATAGGTTTTCGCTCGGGAAGGTACGGTAAACTAAAAAACATTCGACGGGTTTCCGTTCTCGATCGGAATAGAAGCAGAATTAGACCGAGGTGCATGATATGTTCGTAAACGGAAAGCGGATCTTGGTCGGGGATCTTTCCTCCCCGGATCTAGTCTCCTTATTGGAATCTCTTAGACTGAAGCCCGAAATGGTCGCAATCCAAAGAAACGGGGAAATCATAAAACGAGAGAGTTGGTCGGGAGTGAAATTACAAGAAGGAGATCGAATCGAAATTCTGAAATTTGTCGGGGGAGGTTGAAAACCCCCGTGAAAATTCTTTCCATGCATAAAAGGCCGAGAAATTCTTTCTGGAGAGATCCGGGAATCTATCCTATTCTCGATTTGGAATATTGCACAAAATTCGGAAAAGATCCGTCCGAATTGGTGGCTCTTTGGAATCGCCACCGTTCCTATGTTCCTTTTTATCAGCTCCGTGCCAAAAAGGAAACGATCCCGAATATCATCCATCTGTATAGAAAGTTACGTCTACAATTTCCGGATTTCCCTTTGATCTTAAACGACTACGCCGACCTTGCCTTCGAGTTACATTGTTTCGGTTTGCATCTCGGGAAGGAGGACTATGAAAATTCGGATCGATTCCTGCGCAAACGTCTGTCCGAAAGCGGTTTATTTTTGGGGACTTCTTCCCATACGCTAGAAGAACTTGCAAACTTGGAGGAGGAATTCTGGGACTATACCGGCTTCGGTCCGGTGTTTGCGACTTCCTCTAAAGAAGGAGCCCGTCCGACGCTAGGATCCGAAATTCTGGGAGAAACCTTGAAAATCAGCCGGATTCCAGTGGCTCCTATCGGAGGAATCGATTCCTCGACTCTCCCTGCCGTTTTGGAAAAAGGGAACTTTCTTGCGGCTATGATCTCGGGAGCTTCCGAACCTGAGGATTTTCTGCGTTCTATTCGGCTCTTGGAGAAAGTGGGAAACGAATAGATCCAAAAATGTGAGCGAACTTTCAATTGACTTAGAGATTATGTCCAGCAGGATGCTCCGTATGAAGCAACCTGGGGAAATCCGTCACCTCTCTGCGAAAGACGACCGAGATTATCTTCTAGATTATCAATCTCTAGATATAGACAATCTGGAAAAGACGGACATTTTAGGCGTTCCGTTCGAGAACGCGAGCCTGGATGAGGCGGTGGCCAAAATCTATCATTTGATGGAGGAGAAGGATCACTACCATCACGTTCTTCTGTTGGACCCTGTTAAGACCATGGCTTTGCGCAAGGGGAAGAAACTCCACAGAATCGCGCAGAAAGCGAGCCTGATTCTGGCGGAGGGAGCCGGATTGCAATGGGCCGCTAGACGTCTGGGAGGCGAACTCAAGGAAAGGATCCCGACCATCGCTTTGATGATGGACTTAGTCCGGTTATGCGAGTTGCGCAATTACTCCATTTTCCTCTTGGGCGGAAAAGAAGATATTATAGAAAAAGTATATTTTAATCTTTCCAGACATTTTCCGGGAGTCCGAATCGTGGGCCGTCACGCAGGATACATGAACACTCAGCGGGAACTTTTGGTAAAGGAATCCATTCGAAAGACCAGTCCGAATATCATATTTCTTGCAATGGATTTTCCGGACCAGGAGATTTGGATCGAGAATAACACCGCTTTCTTCGGTCACGCGGTGGTGATCGGAGTGGCCGGCGCCATGGACATCCTTTCCGGGAAAGTCCGAAAGGCCCCGAATTTCTTTAAATTGAAAGGACTCACTTGGTTTTGGCGGATCCTCGTCCGGCCTTGGAGGTTGATTCGACTCAGTAGGATGATCGGTTTTTTCCTTTTCGTCTGGGTAAAATCCCTCTTCCAAAAAAGGAAATAGCTCGTCGTTATTTCCTTACCAGGTCTCGGATCGATTCCAAAGTCGGAGCCACCCAGTCTTCCAACAACGGGTTTCTGCGCAAAGCCTCCCGTTTAAAGAGTAGATCCTTATTGGAAAGTGCGATTTCACTCGAATCTCCGATTTTTCTGGCCGTTTCCACGGCTTTCCAGTAATTCTGTAGGGCCTCCGCCGTGTAGGATTCCGACTGCTGGGGACCCGCGTTTCTGGCCAGAATTTCATAGCACGCGCCTATATTATTGTAGGCGGCGGTAAGTGTTTGATAGACTTCCTGGTGGTACGGATCATCCGATTTGGGAGTTCCCATTCCCGGAATTCTCTCCTCCATGTCCTCTTTGACCCTGAGAAAATAACCTAAGGCGGTCTTTGTCTGTTTGGTATACAGCAGCGCGTTCCCTTTGCCCATCATTAGGGTAGCGTTGTAGTATTCGTCCTTGTCTTCGAATCCCGTCCAATCGACCAGGGCCTTGTCGAAATCCGAATCCATGTACTCGACCCAACCGCGGAAAAATTTCATTTCCCTTAAAAGGTGAGGGGAGAGTTCTCTTCTCCATTTACGGATCAATTCGTATTTGGGTTCTTCCGAATCCACTCTGGAAAATTCGATGAGCGAAGCTCTTAATTCGTTACGTCGGTTCTTTCGTTCTTCCTCTTCCTTCAGGACGGAGAGACTTTTTCCGTCGTCCTCGGTTCTTGCGCGGAAAGGATAGATTTTTCTTCCGGGAAATTCCTTAATGGATTCCCGGTTGGATAGTCCCGCGGAGGAAAGATAACGGATCTTGCCTTGATCGAAATGAATCCTGGTCGGATTTCCTTCGTAAAGAGTTTCGTCTTCGTCTCTGGTGCCGAACCAATTGGCGCTTCTATCGTATCTCTCTTCCGCTTCCTTCAACAGAGCGCGCGCTTCGTCGAAATTCCCGACTCGAATCGAATGTTCTGCCAATTCCAAGACCGCCAACCAATGTTTGCCGTCTAGGCTGGCCGCCTTTTCGAAGAACCTTCTTGCCTGAACGTTTTCCTTTAACGCAAGATAATAAAGGCCACGCTGGTAATAACCTTCCGCATAATCCTTGCCTTCGATTTCCACTTTGGTTCTCTCGTCTTCTTCGGATTTGCGATAAATGGTATCCAAGAGTCTGAGCGCGCTCTCTTCGATTTCGATTCCGGAGACCTGGTCCACTGGATTGATATTGTATTTGATCCTTAATTCTTCTGGATCCAGAGACGTATAAAACGAGGCCAGTTTGGCCATGGTAAAGAACGGTAGATCCGACTCCATGTCCAAATTTCCTCTCAGGAGTCGGTGGTGGTTCAGAACAAACTGGGGATCTCCGCTTTCCTTCCACATTTCGATATACGTGGAAACCAAACCGGACTGGCCCGTTACGCTCTTCGGATTGGCTTCCACGATTCGATTGTAAAACGAAGCCGCTTTTCCGAATTCGCGACGATTGTAATAGATTTTACCGATCCCAGCGGTGGCCTTTTCGTCGTAAGGGCTTTCTCCGTCCGTGAACACGCGTCGGTAGTAGTCGACCGCCAAGGAATCGTTTTTGTATTTTCCCCGTTTCCCTTCAGGTTCCGCAAAATCCGGAGTGATTTGGGAATGGAACCAACCTAGATTTCGGTACGTATCGTTGTCGTGGATCCTTTCCTTCAAGCGCATTACGAGAAACGCTCCCGCCGTCATGACTTTTCGAGGATTTTTTTCCTGATCCAAAAGAAAACGTATTCCTTCCTTCCCTTGGTTCACTCCTAACGGACGTTTCAATTTCTTATCATTCCAATTTTCTCCGGAAGCCAAACGCACGAGAGGGGCGTTTTCGCGACGACTCCAGGAATTCGTGGAAGGACCGAATCCAAGGTCGGGTTCGATCCGGCCGAAGAGTTTTTCGTAGGCGAGTTCGTATTCTCCGGCACGGCTGTATTCGATTCCGTACAGATTCAGATATTTCAGATTGTTCGGAAGGATTTCGGCGCCTTTGTCGAAATGGCTTTCGATCTGAATCAGATATCTTTTTCTATCCTCTTCGCCGAGTTGACCCAAAATTTTCTTGGAACCCATCTCGCGGATCTGCTCCAGTCCGCTTTCGTAATGCTGTGAAGCTTGTTTGGGACGGATGATACCGAAATAGGTAAAATAAGCGCCGAACGCGAACAATAGGGTAGCGGCTAACGTATAAACGGTCCTGCGGATTCGTTTGCGCCTTTCGACCAGGCCTTCCTTCGTAAAGATCGGGTCGGAGGAAATAATGGGAACGCCGTCCGCAGAATAGGCGCCGCTTTTGTCCACCACACTGACGGAAGTTCCGAGCGCCGAGGAAAGGAATGCCGCCACGTCTTCCGGGCTGCTTTCCACTTTGATGAGTTCTAGTAAATCTCTCTGGGATTTTTTAGAGAGCTTGTCTTGGACGATGGATTCGATTACCGTCCTTCTAAGCAAAGGAGGATAACGTAGGATCTCTTTCTGTATGATCGCTAATTCTTCGTCGGAAAGCGACTTATCCAGTTCCTCTCTTTCGTCTCCTCCCAAAGACCGGAGGTCATCCTCGAAGGAGGGAGTTTCCGTATCGCTTTCCCCTTCCGCATCCAGATCGGGGGAAAAGCTGGTAAAGTCGGAACCTTCGGGCCCTCCGCCCAAATCCATTTCGGAGACCGGTTCGGAGGCAAAATCCGCAAAAGGATCCGCTTCTGGCAAGGAAGTCGCTCCCGATAAGTCGGAAAAAGGATCTTGGCTTCCCGTGCCGGAAACCGGTGCAAAATCGGAAAACGGATCCGATTCTTGCTGGTGAGGTTCGCTGTCGAAGGAAGAAGGTTCTGGGGAAGAATCGAAACCGAGATCCCCGAAATCCGTTTCTTTTTCCGAGATTGGAGCTGCGGCAAATGGATCTCCCTCTTCCAATCCGAACTCGTCTTCGGGAGCGGATTCCATAGCGCTAGCATCAAAGTCGGCAAAAGGATCTTCCGTATCCGTTCCTCCGAAATCGGAAGCCGGAGTCGTCTCTTCTCCCAAGCCTGCAAACGGATCTTCTTCGAGGGGAGGGGAGGTTGGAGTCGCTTCGAAATCCTCGAGACCGGTGCCCGTGTCCATTCCGGCGAAAGGATCGGACTCTGCGGATTGAAAATCGTCGCTAGGCGGGGAATCGAAAGGTGCGTCCAATTCTTGATTGGAGTCTAAACCGGAAAAAGGATCTCCTTCTCCCATTCCGAAGTCATCCGTAGCTGCAGGTTTTTCACCGAAGTCGGATGATTCTTCCTGTTCCGCTTCCGGAGCCGGAAAATCAAAATCTTCTCCCTCACTCGTTTCGGAGGGGGAAGAATCCATGTCCGCAAAGGGATCTTCTTCGGCAGAAGGAGCGGTTTCCGATGCCGGCTGATTCAATAATTCGTCTAAATCGATATCGTCTTCGTCCGAAAACGAAAGAGGTTTCGGCCTTCCCGTAGAGGGGCGCGGAGTTTCTTCTCCCTCTTCTTCCCCTTCTCCGAACTCTTCCGACGGTTCTTCGGAGAAACCTTCCTCGCCGTTTTCCGGTTCGTCCCCGATCGAAATGGGCATGGAAAAACCCATCTTGTCCCGGAACACGGGTTGCATCGGATTGAGGTCGTCCGAGGCGTCCGGATTTCGGTTCAGCGGATCCAGAATGGAACTGATCTGCTCCAAATCTTGGGGTGAATATTCTGGAGATGAAGGCTCAGCCATAAAGTCCTTAAGGATACTATCGGCTTCCTAAAAAAAGATCAAAGAATTTTTCCTTATGTCGGATCGATCTGGCGGGCTCCGGAAATCCGCTTAGGGTTTCCCGGAATTGTTTCGACAATCCCAACAGAATGATTCCAGCCAATAAAACCAAGGTAATTCTATTTCTCACGTTGATTCTTACATTTGCCCTGGCGGCGGACGAGGCGGAGGACTGGATCGGCTCCTTTCGCTCCGTGGATTTCGAGGAAGGGGAAGAAGCCCTTGCCGAAGAAAAAATCTATTATTTCTGGCAGATGGAAAATCTGAAAAAAGCCGTTCCTCCCCGTTTTATCAGATACGTAGATACCGCAACTTCTCTGCGGACGGGAAAATTATTGAACCGTGGAGTTTTATTTACGTATGAAGGCCTACAGAACGACGAAGTGAGCGTTTGCGGGGAATTCAATCATTGGCAGTGTGTTCCTTTAACCAAGAATGATAAGGGAGTTTTTTACGGAATTTTGGATCTAGTGGGTGATACCGCATATGATCCGAAACCCGCTTACGAGTATAAATTCCGGGTGGACGGTCTCTTTACCCACGATCCGGGAAACCCCGACACGTTCGAGGACGGAAGCGGTTCCCTAGTCTCCCGAATCGCTTACAGGCATGGCGGTCCGAACAAGCAGGTCAGCACTAGAGTTTTGGAAGATTCTCCCTTGGAAGAAAAGGAGTTCCGGACCGTGGAATTCAGGATTTACCAGCCACAAGCGGAAGCCGTGACTCTGGTGGGAGATTTTAATCACTGGGACCCCGAAGCGGATTTCATGGAACGAGAGAGGAACGGGATTTTCAGGATCGTAAAAAAACTGAAACCGGGGGAATACCTTTATAATTTCGTTGTGGATGGGAAAGTGATCCCGGATACCTACAATCCCTTGACTCTACTTCGGGAAGATACGGGCGAGATTTCCTCCGCATTGAACGTGCCGGAACGATCCGGCGTACTGGAACGAAAATAGGACGCGGAATCGGATCCACAAAAGTGGATTGACCGGTACGCTAGTTGCCCGGAATCTTTGCATCCGGTCATGGAAAAGCTCCGCGTATCCGTATATTTCATCATAGGGATCATCGTCGTGATTCTGGTGTACGCATTGTTAAAGAGCTGGTTCGTCTACGACCGCGGGATCGAGATCTCCAAATCCTCCTCTAAAAAGAGCGAAACCGTTTACGTGGAGCCGGACGACGATTTGCTGGAGCATTCTTCGGTGGCCTGGGATCGATTTTTGTACTATCCTCTGAATTTGAATCGGGACAGGGAAAATTTCGGACCTAGAAAAACTTTGAACCACGCCCAAAATCTGGTCGTAGTGGATCTGTTAAACGGAAAAATCCGCAAAGTGTTCGGGAAAAGCATCTATATCTGGGACTATTTTTACGGAACGGAGCAGGAGAGTAAGTCTGGTGGTCCGTCAGAAATTACGGAAGCGAATCCGGACGTTTTTCCCGGATTAAAGACGGGGAGAAAATTCATCGTGGTAGGAATGCCGGACGACACGAACAAGGACGGATATCTCAACCAAAAGGATCTCAAGAAAGTCTTCGTTTACGATCCGATTTCCGAGGATCTCATCCAAGTTCTTCCCAAAAAATATTATTTGGAAAAATTTCTCCAGGATTCCCCTAAGGACCGCATCGTGATGATCGTTCGAAAAGAGGAGGAAACCGGGGCGAAAGAAAAGAAAAAACCTTCTTTGCCCACGGTATTCATCTACGATACCTCTTCCCAAAAAGGGACTTTAGTCGCAAGGCCTTAAGGAATCTCGCGACTCGAAAATCATTCCTCTCTCGCCTCGAGCCAGCGTTCCGCCTCGAGAGCCGCCATACAACCGGAACCTGCGGCAGTGATCGCTTGCCTATAGGTCTTGTCTTGCACGTCTCCGGCCGCAAAAACTCCTTCCACACTGGTCCTGGTCGTTCCCGGAACGGTTTTGATATAACCTGTTTCGTCTAGGTCCAAATGGCCTTCGAAAATTTCCGTATTCGGTTTGTGTCCGATCGCATAGAAGAGTCCGCCTACGGACAAGTCTCTGGTGCTTCCCGAAACGACATCCTTGACTTTTAGGGAAGTGAGTTGGTTCCCGTTTCCGGTGGCGCCTTCCACGGTAGTATTCCATAATATTTCGATTTTAGGATGAGTAGTCGCACGCTTCTGCATGATCTTGGAAGCCCGAAGCGAATCCCTTCTATGTACTAAATACACTTTCGAGGCGAATTTCGTGAGGTGAGAGGCTTCTTCCACCGCGGAATCTCCTCCGCCGATGACTGCCAATTCCTTATTTCTATAGATGGGGAGGGCTCCATCGCAAACCGCGCAGGCGGAAATCCCTTTTTGCCAATAAGCATCTTCTCCAGGAATAAACATCCTTTTTGCGGTGGCTCCCGTTGCGATAATGATTGCGTCCGCCTGGATGAGTTCCTCGTCCGACCAAAGTTTGAACGGATGAGAAGAAAAATCCACCTTAGTGATGTTTTGCGTATGGATCGTAGTCCCGTACTTTTCCGATTGAGAACGGAACAGTTGCGTTAAATGAGTTCCGTCGATCCCTTCCGGAAACCCTGGAAAATTCTCCACTTCCGTAGTCGTAGTCAATTGTCCTCCGGCCGCGATTCCCCCCGCCATAAATCCTTCGTACAGGACCGGCTTTAAATTGGCTCGGGCAGCGTAAATTGCGGCAGTGTGGCCTGCCGGACCGGAACCGATGATGACGACTTTGTGAGACATAGGAACAAACCTCTATATATTTAGAATGATTCTAAATTAACTGTACTGTTTAGACGGGTTTCTTGTAAAGTAGATCTTTTTTTCCGGATGGATTCTTGGCGCTTCCGTTCGGACCTACCGAAATGGCTTGCCAGTCTGGCCCTGTCCTTGATGCTTTCCCGTATTCATGAATTTTGCGAAAAAGGCGGGATGGGCCCTCTTTTTAGTGGGAATTGCCTTCCTCGGGACAGAGATCGGACTTCGGTTTCTAAAAGCTCCCTCCCTTCAGTACTATAGAGACCTGAAAATACTGCACAAATACCACCCGGAATACTACGTGGACTTGGAACCGAACCAGTCCGTGTTCGTGCGTCATTTTGCCGGAAAATGGGAAGGAAGAATCTCCACCAATTCCCTCGGTCTGAGAGGAACGAAAGAACCGATCCCGAGAAAACCGAAATTGCTCTGCCTCGGAGATAGCTTGGTCATGGGATTCGGTGTCACAAACGAGGATACGTTTTGTTCCCTTTTGGACGGAATCCGATTGAAAGGGATCGAATACCAAACCTTGAATTTAGGCGTGGATGCCTACGGCTCTTCGGGCTCCTATCTTCGTTTAAAGGAAATCGTTTCCCGACTAGATTCCGTTTCGGAAGTATTGTTTTTTATTTCTCCTAACGATTTTGACATGCCGGAGGCTCTGGCCGCAAAGGGAATTCTTCCCGACGATCAAACGGACGCGATACGGGAAGCGGATCAAAATTACAGAAGAAATTTCAGAATCCAGTTCGAGTTGACCAAACATTCCTACACTTTGCAGGCGCTGAAACTCGCGTGGGAACAATTGAACGTGACCGCCGCCGTTACGAAGGCGAGCATCGCGAAGGAAATCCGATCGGCCGGATTTTCCTCTTCCTCCAGCGAGGACGAGACCATGGGATCTTATTTGAAAAATTCCTTTTATCGTCCGCCTCCTCGTCAGAATTGTTCCTCCGAATATGCAAAAGTTCCGGCTGCTATGCTTTCGCCCGTTTGTCCGGAACCGGTTCCTGCGGACATTCGTTGCGAAGATCATCCTCCTTCGGGTTCCGAACTGCAGCCTTTGCCCGAACTGACGCGGAGGAGCTACGACGGAATGATCAGGCTTGCGAAAGAAAAGGGATTCCGTCTTGTGCCTGTTATCGTTCCGATCCAGGTGGAGGAGATTTTCTGCCACACGAACGGAAAATACCATAAACTGGAAAACTACGCTCTCCGAGCTTCGGCTTACTTTGAAGGGAAAGGGGTTCCCGTACTTCGTTTAAAAAACGATACGAAACGGATGTGCAGAATCGAGCCGGGCGGGCACAGAATCGGAATCTTGGATTATTATATTCCTGAGGACGGCCACTTTACGAAGATCGGGAACAAATGGTTGGCGGACTCGCTGGCAAAACATCTAGAGGAGCCGCCCTTTGCTCTTTAATTCTGTCCAATACCTGATATTCGCCCCCCTAGTTATTTTCGTTTATTTCGTACTCCCTGCTAGATTTCAGAAGTGGTGGCTATTCGCAGTCAGCTTGTATTTTTACGCGGTCTTCAAGATACCGTTCGTAGCACTTCTCATCTATTCCATCGTGTTCACGTATTTTTGCGTGGTCTGGATGGATCGAATGAAAGGCAAATTCGGAAAATTATTTTTTTTGAATCTAGCCGTTTGGGGAAATCTAATCCTTTTGTATTTCTTTAAATACCTGGATTTCTCCTTCACGGCTTGGAATGCGATTCTGGGACTGCAACCCTGCGATTCCCTATATGCGTATCCTTCCGGAGTCCTGCTTCCGATGGGGATTTCCTTTTTTACGTTACAAGCGATCGCCTATGCCGTAGACGTTTATCGTGGGCATGTGGAAAGGGCAAAGAATCTGTTTCAGTTCGGTCTATTCTTAAGTTTCTTTCCGCAATTGGTCGCGGGGCCCATCATTCGGGCGCAAGACATGCTTCACCAATTTTTGGAAGAATACAGATTCCAGAAAGACAATCTACTTCCCGGAATCCGCCAGGTCGCTTGGGGACTCTTTAAAAAAACATTCGTAGCGGATCCTATCGCAACGATCATCGATCCGATTTACGGCAACCCTGCCGTTTACGGATGGGAGTCCTTGGCTTTGGCGGCGGTTCTATTTTCGCTGGAAGTCTATTGCGATTTTTCCGGCTATTCGGACGTTGCCATCGGAACGGGAAGAATCATGGGTTATCATATTCCGATCAATTTCCGCGAACCGTTCTTATCCCAATCCGTCTCCGAGTTATGGAGAAGATGGCATATTTCTTTCAGTTCCTGGTTGCGGGAATACGTTTATATTCCTTTGGGGGGAAATAAGGTCGCCGTTCCTCGGATGTACTTGAACTTATTCCTCACCACCTTCGTCAGCGGAATCTGGCACGGGGCGGATTGGAACTTCATCATTTGGGGCGGATTCCACGCGCTTATCATGGTGGCGGAAAGATTTTTACTTTCCTGGCCGCGGATTGCGGCCGCTTGGGACAGGGTTCCTCAAATCCTCAAGGTTTCGTACACCTTTTTTTGTTTCGCATTTTCCATGTTTTTCTTCAGAGCGAAGGCGGTCCCCGGATACGAAGGAAGTTTGGATGTGGCCTGGACCATGGTTACCCGAACTTTCACGATTTCCGGAGGGTCTGCCGCGATACAGATTCCTTACTCGGTTTTGGCCGCGGTATTCGCTTTGGTACTTGGAGATTATCTGGTCGATCGGAGGATTCCTTTCGTCGAAAAGATTTCGAATGGTCCGGTCTGGGTATATTCCGTATCCGCAGTCCTGGTTTCCATCTGCTTCATCCTTTATAGCGTTACGGTAAGCCAACCTTTCCTATACTTTCAATTTTAGCGTTTCGGTCCTTCTTTTTCTATGGCCTCCGCGATCCTTGTGTACATCGTAGGATTCGGATGTCCGTCCTTGGGTAAAAAGAGCGGGGTAGAAGTCGATTTCCAAAAGGAAGCCAGATCCTCGCGAAGGTCGAGCACGGGAATTCCGTTTTGGTCGGCGAGAGATTTCAATTCTTCCAGTAACTGGGAATGGAATACGGGAAGATATTCCCGATTCGGTTCCGGAACGAGTACGAGCACGAGAGGAAAACCGTTTTCTTTGCAAAAGGAGAAGAGGGAAAGGAGCGCGGTCGTATGCGGATGATTCGGGGTCAGAATGGGCGATGCAGATTCCGGAACCGATTCGATGCGATTTTCGGCCCATTCCGGTTTCAAGTTTTCCGACAGGATCTTGAGCGCATTGAAAAGCGCGCTGTATCTGGATAGATAATAGGAAAGTCGGATGGAAAACCGATTTTTTCCGGAATTTAACATCCTCTCTTCCCGAAAGGAATCCTCCAGATCGGAAATATGGTAGATCCAATAAGAAGCCTTCGGCAATCCGAACGAGGATATATTCGTTCGTAATATATTTAAAATCCCTAATGTTCCGCCCGAATCCACACCTAAATTTCTTATGCGGAGGTTCGGGTTCCGTTCCGCCAGTTTCCAGGAAATCGTCTCCTCGTCCTGTACGAGATAGCCCATAGCGACGGAATCCCCTAAGATCCAAAGTTCCCCTTGTGGGAGTTTGGGTTCCTTTCCAGGTTCGTAACTGATTCTTTCTCCGTATTCGTTCGTGCGTATCCTATATCCGCGTTCTTTTTGCGGAAGATACAAATTCTTGTCCGAGTTCGGACAAAGTTGGATCCACGGAATCGTTCCTTGCGAAAGACAATGAAGTCTTTTGTCTTCTAGACGGAAAGAGATCGCTGGAAAAAGAGGAAGTCTTAGGAAAACCTCGGAAACTCCGATCAGAGCGGAAAGGATGAGGAAAAATCGAAGAGAAGTACGGAAGTTGCGAAGGATCATTTGGAGGAAGGGTCCGAATACATCCTCTCTTCACATTCGCGAAACATACGTTTGGAAGCGGGATTCGCATCCGGGATTCGATTCTCTTGGAACCGTTTCCTTTCCGTGGGATTTTTTTTTCCTTCCAGCAGGCATTCCTTCAGGAATTTGGCCAGGCTTTCCCTGTCCTTATCCCATCCCTTGGAAAAGGCCGATAGGACTTTGTCGGCCTCCGTCCTGGATCCTGCGCTCAGATAGATTTCCAAGAGATACAATAGAATGTCGGGATTCTGAGGATCCTTTGTGAGCGCCTTTTCCAGATAGAGCGAGGAGGATCCGGGGGCCTGCCCGCTTTCCGCTAGTAGGATTCCCATATTACGGTTCGCAGTCGCGTTGTCCGGATTCTTTCTCAAAGCTAAATCATAATAATATAATGCTTCTGCGATGTTACCTTGCGAGTGCTTCTGCCTAGCGATGTTCACCCATTCCTGAGAGGAATCACAATGGAAACCGATTAGTGACATAAGTATGGCGGGAATATATCGGAACTTCTGTCTCATTTCCGTAGTTTTTTTTCCGTTTTTGATCGCAAAATCGGCTAAAAAAGGAGGTTTTTTCCAGTCGAATTTGTACAATTTACGGGCCTTCCCATACCGCAATCTTAAAAAAGTTTCAATCTAGCGGGAGAATTTGTCCGAAGGATTTAGTACTGTAATACGTGGAAGCGGGACTAAGAAAGTGACATCTTCTCATAAGAATTTACTCCAAAATTTCCAGGAATACCTCTCGGTAGAGAAGGGTCTAAGCGACAATTCGATCTATTCGTACGGATATGACCTGAACAAATTCAAGAACTTCTTGGAAAAGGAACATATCGATTTCCTGGAAGTCCAGGCCAACGATATCGTGAGGTTCCTGAACGAAGAGAGAAATCGGAAGATTTCCGCGAAAACCATCGCCCGAGAAGTGGTCGCCATACGGCAATTTTATAAATTCCTGAAAGACGAAAAGAAGCTGGATTCCAATCCGACGGAGAAAATCGAGACTCCCGAAGTGATGAGATCCATACCGGATTATCTTACTCAGGAGGAGATAGAGGAACTTTTCAGCGCTATCAGGGAAGACCATTTATACGAGCTGAGAGACAAGTGCATATTCGAATTGCTCTATTCCTCGGGTCTTCGGATTTCGGAAGCCTGCAATCTTCGCTTAACCGACATCGATATGGCCGGAATGACCCTGACTGTGGAAGGGAAGGGAGGACGCCAGCGATTGGTGCCGTTCGGCGAGAAATCCTTGGACATCTTGAACCGCTATCTCAAACAAAGTAGACCTTATATCCTTAAGAACCGAAACTGCGATTACCTTTTCGTTTCCAAAAAAGGATCCTTCATCAACCGTAAATCCGTATGGAGACTTTTGAACCATTATATCAAAAGGACCGGAATCAAGAAGAAGGTCACTCCTCACACATTACGTCACTCGTTCGCTACCCATCTTTTGGAGAACCACGCGGATCTTAAATCCGTTCAGGAACTTTTGGGCCATATCGATATCTCTACCACCCAGATATACACGCATATGGCCAATAAGACCCTGAAGGAAGTCCATAAGAAGTTCCATCCTAGAGGATAATCCTCTTCAGAATGGTCGTAAACCATCGAGAGATTCGATGACGGATCCGAAAAAGGCGAATTATTCCAACCAGTTTCGGATCCAAATTCCGTCCCATCCGAGGTACGTATCCGCAGCTAGGAATTTCGTATACAATCTGGCCTATGAGTCGGGATTCACACTTTACGATTCCGCGGATTTGAAGTTGGCCGTGGGAGAATGTCTCTTAAACGTCATCAAGCACGCGTATCTAGGAAAGAACGAATATCCGATTTTTTTGGAGATTTCCCTTTTCGAGAATAGGATGGAGATCCGGATACGGGATTTCGGAGTTCAGACAAAACTCTCGGAAATGAGAGGATACGATTTGGGCGATTACCGCGAGGAAGGTTTGGGGTTATTTCTTGTGAGAAAGCTCACGGACCATTTTTACGTCGACCAATCCGGAAAAGGGAATCGACTCATCCTCACCAAAATGAAATAGGAAAATCTCCTTTTCCCGAATCTGAGTTCTCATTCCGGCGGTTCCGACGACGTTTGGTGCGCTACCGAAGCCGGGAATCCGGGAAAAATCTTGTTTCCTAAAATCCGAGGAATCGTATACGGTACCTCCGTCGATGAAATCGAAACTTCCGGCACTGTTCCTTCTGCTCTTTTACCCCCTTTTTCAATGTAGAAAAGGTCCCTCTCTCTCTCGGGAAGAGGTGAAAAAATTAAGCTCTTCTTATATTCTAGAATTGTGCCGTAAAAATCTGGAATGTTCCGCGCTTTATCTCGAGTCTTTGCCCGTTTCGGAACAGGAAGCCGCCAAGTCCGAATTTTATTCCCTGGAACAATGCATGGAAGGGCAGAAGGATCAGAGTATCCTTCCCGACGATTATGAAAAAGTAACGGATGAGCAGATCGCAAAAGTGAGACATTGCATGGACGATCTACTCAAGACTCCTTGTTCCTCCATGGAGGAATCGGGTGGAATCCCTTCCTGTAGGGAACTGTTCCGCACAGTAGAATGACTCGTTAAGAATTGGCGGGCGAATCTCCGGGACGCGTCTCTTCCTGCAGCAATCCGAGGCGTTTGGGGCGCACTTTGGAATGAGCGACTTGTCCGTCCGAACCCAGGTATAAAAAGGAAGGCCCGGGAATTTCCTTCAATTTCACCTTAAAACTACGATTTCTACCTAGATTCGCATCCACTCCCGGAAAGATCTCACGTTCGACTTCTATGTACGAATTCCGGTCGGGTTCGAAGGAAAGGATCACGGACTGTTCCTGGGCCTGGAGGTTTTGCAGGATGGACTGGTATTTTTGTTTGATCGCCTGCAGCTTCGGAATGCTTTCCTTCTCTTCGCCAGTAAGGGACCGCCTTTGGGCTTCGTCGTTCAGCTTGACGATGCTTGTTTCCACTTTCTTTAGAACTTCCTGATTCTTACGGATCTCGGCCTTCAGGTCCTCGAGTTCCGCCAGCAATTCCGGCGGTAATCCGCAGCTAAGGACCGTTTTGGTTTCCACCACCGCTCCCAACTTGGAACAGATGATGTTCTTGCCGGCTACGCATTCTCCGCCGATAAGTTCTCCCCGGCCTCCTCGGACCTGTACGGATTCTCCCGCGATCAGTTCCGAATGCATGGAAGCTTCCTCTATGAAGATGGAATTCTTTGCGATCATCTTTCCTTGTTCTACGAATTTTGCGTAGATATCGTTCCCGGATTGGATCAGACCGCCGTTACGCCCCATAAATCCTCCGGAAAGGACGATATCTCCGGCGGCCTTTAGGAAGACCTTGCCTACGGATTTTTTGATGATGATGGAACCTTCCGTCTCTAAGACGAATCCGTCGGCAATGGATTCGTCCACGATGATCGTGCCGGGAAAGCTCACGTTTCCGGTGGAAAAATCGACATGATCCAGATGGCAGACCTCGTCTACCCGGATCAATCCGTGTCTGTCCAAGATAGGACGGCCGTCGATTAGTGCGAAGAGCTGGTTTCCGTCTTCGGAAATCTTTACGTTCGGCCCCAACTTCCATTCCGCGGTTTTTCCTTCTTCAAAAGGAAGGACTTCACCCAGTATGTTATGCCCGATTTTTCCCGGCCGGGGAGAGCCTTTTTCCGCCAGCTTTTGGTTCTTCTTCACGCTTTGGATGATATGAATGTTTTTAAAATCCACGCGTCCGAATTCGTCCTCCTCCAAAACGGGGGACTCCGGGTATTGGAACAGAATTTTCAGATCCCCGTCCGAACCGGGAATCGGGTATTCCCCCTCTGCCAAGAGAGTTTTTTTTCCGAATTCCTCCGCTTTGGCCAGACGAAAAATTTCCTCGTTTTTGATTCCGAACCGGACGCCGCCGTTCAGAAGAGTCGCCGAGAGCTCCTCTTCGTTTAATAATTTGCCTCCGTACTTGGGAGGCTGGAGGATTCCATGGACGGCCATTTTATCTTCCGAGATTTTCAGATCTAAGACGCTAGCTTCCGGTTTTCCGGGCCACTTGCCTACGTAATGAGGTCCCCCGTCCTTTTCGGAGACGATGCGTTTGATCTCCTCTTCCGAGACGCCGGAAATCCGGAACACTTCCAGCCGTTTTCGTACTTCCTTGATTTCTACGTTCTTCCCTTTTTTTCCGGAAGGAAAGACGGTCAAATACGCCAGACCGTCCGTATTCTCGATCTTAAAAAAGCCGACTTCGTTTTCCTCCAGATCACGGAGCAAAGAATCGGTGTAATTGCGGATCGAATCGGTCATTCGTCGGTTCCGATATTGGAGAGTAGCGCCCATCCTATTTTTTACAATCGAAATCTTAGGCAAAGACTTTAGGGGTACGAGAGAAAAACGTCGTGTGGACCCCGAAACTTTTTACGGGATTTGCTCTCTAAAATCGGAAGAGTCCCTTTTTTTCGATCTTATTCAAGGGAAGGCAAGTCTCTTCCCTTCGAGTGAGAGGAATGGGACTCGTGAGCATTTTGTATGTGTGCGGAATGTCCCGAATGGTCGTGCCCGATCCGGAAGAAAATCCAACCGATTCCGATCAGGATCACTACGATTCCCGCAAGTCTTGCCCGGTTTCCTCCGAGTTTTGAAGCCAAGGTGCGGAAGCCGAATCCGAAAAGGAAAAGTAGGGGGAAGGTTCCTAAAAAGAAGGAGATCATGATTCCTCCTCCGAGCCAAGGAGATCCTGTGGCAAAGGCCAGTGCGAACGCCGGATACAGAACCCCGCAAGGAAGCAATCCGGTCACGAATCCGAAAGCGAATCCTAGCAGGGGAGGGCGAAGCGGTTTTTCGGACCCGGAGCGAAGGGATTGCAGGATGGGCTTAGCGACCTTTTCTAGAATTTTTGCGGAGAAGCGAAGAGACAAGCGACTGCCTCCGAAAAAGAGGGAAAGACCGAAGAAAAGCAGAAAGAATCCCGAGATCCAAGCCGCGATTTCACGGACCCAGCCGAGTTCCACGGAAACGAAATTCGCTCCTTGACCGGCGGCGCCTAGTAAGATTCCCAAAAGGGAATACGAACCGAAACGACCTAAATTATAAGAGATCTGCAGGAATGCGTTGGAGCGTAAGCCGCTTCCTCCGGAAGAAACGGAAAGTGTTCCCGCAAAAGGTCCGCACATCCCTACACAATGAAGGGAACTCGCGAGTCCTTGCAGGAATGCGGCTCCGAAAATCGGTAGGATCATTTCTTCTTATCCTTTACGTCCGGTTTCTCTTCGTCGTCGTCGAAGAGCATCCTGTATTTGGGACCTTCTATATCCTCATACTGCCCGGAGCGATA
Organism: Leptospira fletcheri; assembly: GCF_004769195.1. Lineage (NCBI taxonomy): Bacteria > Pseudomonadati > Spirochaetota > Leptospiria > Leptospirales > Leptospiraceae > Leptospira > Leptospira fletcheri. The sequence continues at coordinate 101,815 of NZ_RQET01000014.1, read as the reverse complement.
GCTCCAGAGAAAAATGAAAAACGAGCCGAATGCGATGAATAATGCTATCGGGACGGTCATGTACAATGCATTCAAAATCGAATCCTCCTTTTTAACGAAACAGAATTCAATACGACGGTGATCGAACTTAAAGTCATAAATCCCGCGCAGATCACGGGAAGCATATAACCCAGGGCGGCGATCGGAATCATTACAGAATTGTAAATTAGAGACAGGGCGATATTTTGCAGAATGATCCTTCTTGTGGTTTTCGCTATGGAAACCGCTTTCGGAAGGGAATCCAAGCGGTTCTGCACTAGGATCAAATCGGACCGATCCAGGCTTAAATCGGAACCCATTCCCATGGAGATTCCAAGATTCGCTTGCGCGATACAGGCGGAATCGTTGATTCCGTCTCCGACCATTACGACGGTTTCCCCTTTCTTTTGGGCTTCCCTGATTCTATCCCTTTTTTGTTCAGGGGAAAGATCCCCTTCGAATTCTCGGATTCCGACTTCTCCCGCCAGACGTTCCACCTTTTCGGAGGAATCTCCGGAAAGAAGCTGCAAATGAGGGACGGAGTTTTTCAAAAGAGAAATGCTTGTTCTCGCATCCGGTCTGGGGGAATCTCCGAATTTCCAGGCAACCATAGGAAGCAAGTTCCGGGTGAAATAAATCCATCCGTCGTTTTTGCTTTCTGATTCGAAGGCGAATTTTCTGCTTCCGATCCTGTATAGGTTTCCGTTTTCTCCCGGACGTTTCGCTTCGATTCCGAAGCCCGGAATTTCCCGGATTTCTTTCCAATACGATTCCGAAGAAGAGTGATCGTTCTGCTTTTCTCCCAAAGCCCGGACTAAAGACTTCGCCAGCGGATGAGAGGAATTCGTTTCCAGCGAGTATGCTAGATTTCTGTAATAGACGGGGCGATCCTCTCCGAAGATTTTTTCCTCCTGCAATTCCAGTTTTCCCGTGGTCAAGGTTCCGGTTTTGTCGAAAAAGATCCGGTCGGCTTTTGCTAGGGTTTCCGTCGATTCCGGATTTTTCACCAGAATTCCCGCTTGGGATTGGAGTAAATGGCTGACTACCAGCGCAGCCGGCACGCTCAGTCCTAAGGCGCAAGGACAGGCGACGATGAGAACGCTGATTGTATTCAGGACAGCGGTTTCCATTCCTGAGTTTTTCCACCAATACACGAAGGTTCCGAAGGCCACCAGTAAAACGACTTTAACGAAAACGGATGCGAGCTTGTCGGTGGTTCTCTGTAGTTTCGGTTTCGTGAGTAAGGATTCCTCCAAGAGTCGGCCGATTTGAGTCAAAGTGCTTTGGGAAGAAGTTCCTAACGCGCGGAAAAAAATCGCGCCGGAAAGGTGTATGGACCCCGCGCGTAGAAAATCCCCTTGGACTTTGTGAACCGGTTCGCTTTCTCCCGTAAGAACGGATTCGTCAAAGTAGCCGTTTTCCGATTCCAGGATTCCGTCGACAGGGACCTTGCTCCCGGAAACCAATTTGATCCTATCCCCGGCGTTCAGCACGGATGTGGAAACCTTCTTCCAGATTCCGTCCCGTTCCGCTTCGTACTCCTCCGGTAGAAGGGACAAAAGCTCTCCCACCTTGGAACCCGCCTTGTACCTCATATAGGCTTCCAGGTATTTTCCCAGTAGGATGAAAAAATAGATCGTACAAACGGAGTCGAAATACACCTCTCCTTTGTCCGTGAGAGTTACATAGGCGCTATAGAAATACGCCAGACTTACTCCTAAAAATAAGAGAGTGTCCATGGAAAGGAATCTTCTCTTCCAGGATTCCAGAGCTCCTTTCCAGAAAGGGTATCCCGAAAAGACATAGACCGGTGTGGCAAGGATCCAAGAAACGATATGGAAGAGTTTTTTGATTCCGAGATCCATACCTTCGAAATATCCCGCATACAAACCCGCGGAGAAAAGCATGATGTTTCCCCAGCAAAAACCGGCTACGACCATCCGTAAGGTCAGGTCTTTGAACGGTTTTTCCACCTTTGTTTCGGATTTGTACGGGGAATATAGATTGGGAACGTATCCTAATTTTCGGATGCATTCGAAGATTCCGCTCAGGTTCGTTTTGTTTCGGTCGAATTCCACACTCAATCGGGAGGTCGCGAAATTCATTCTCGCAGTTACGACCCCTGGTACTCGGGAAAGCGCGGTTTCGTTTAACCATACACAGGCGCTACAATGGATGCCACCGATACTCATTCGTACTAAGGAATTTCCTTCGGCCGTCTTCTCCACATACTCGGAATACACCGATTCCGTTTCCAATCTGGAATCCGGAGTTTGCTTTGCGGGAATTTCCGCAGGATCCAACTTTTGTCCGCCTCGGATCTCGTAAAAATGTCCGAGTCCGCTGGTAAGTAGCAGGGAGGAAAGCTCCGCACACCCATTGCAACAATATGCCCTTTCGATTCCCGAAACTTGTCGGAAAGTCGGACGTTCCTCCAGCGCAGAATTGCAATGGAAGCAGACTTGGCTCACTGGATCGCTCTCAGTCGCCGACTTCGTTCGAATTGACCGTCCTTCGTTTCCGTGAAAATGGTGGCGGTCCAATCTCCGGAAAACGGAACTTCCAGATCCGCTTCATACACACCGGGTGAAATCGAACGGAAAGAAGCCTGGCGATTATAGGCGTCCGTGGCGCTTTTTTCGATACGAATCTTCACTTTTGCGCCTGTGACTGAGGATCCGTTTCGGTAAAAAAGTAATTTTAACGTTTGTTTTCCCGTTTTTAAGGGGACGGTTCCGGAGAACCAATCCGCTTGGAAATCGTATCCTAAGGCGATCATCCTTTTTTGTTCCGCGATCGCCGCCTCGTACCTCAATCCTTTTTCGTAGTAATCCTTTTCGACGGGAGGAGTGTGGCTGGATGTTGCGACTCGGACCGTCCAGATTGTGGCGGAAATCAATCCGATAAAACAGATCGCAACGAGAATAAATGCTCTTTTAAGGCTTGGATGCAAGTGTGTTTCCTCCGGTAGGACCGAATGCGATTCCCAAAGGCAATAGGAAAGGGATCCGGTCGGATTTTGCAAATGCGGGTTCGTGAAGGTCGGTGACTTTTAAAAAGATCTCGTGACTTCTTTTGGATGCGTCTTTCGGTGAAGCGTTTTTCAATTCCAGAATCAATCGATAATGCATGTTGGAGTTGGGTAGGAGTTCCACGGAAGCTTCTTCGGTTCCTCCGACTAAAATATGCAATTCACCTTCCAAATCGGAACGATCCACTTGAAATTTGAGTTTTCTTCCTTCGAACGTGAGATTCTGGATCTGGACTTCGTAGAAATTTCTGACGATTCCTCCCGGGAGCGCCATCGGTTGAATGTTTCTATCCGGAAGTACGGACAAATACATAGGAACGCGATTCCAGAGAAGGACACTGGAAACGGAAAGCACCAACAGGAGCAGACCTCCGTAGACTAGAGTTCTGGGACGGAGAAGGCGCACTTTGGAGTTTCGATTCTCGACCTGCTTTTCCGACCAATAGCCGATCAAGGTTTTTTTTCCTTCCTTCGCCATTTGGTGGGTGCAGGCGTCGGAACATTTTCCGCAAGCGATGCATCCCACGTTGGTTCCTTCCCGGATATCGATTCCGGTGGGGCATACGACGAGGCACATATTGCAAGCGGTACAGTCACCGATTTTTGTCGTGCCCTTTCGTCTCGGTTCCCCTCTTGTATAATCGTAGGTGATATTGATCGAATCTCCGTCCATCATGACCGTCTGGAATCTGGCGTAAGGGCAGGCGTATTTGCAGAATTGCTCCCGGATAAACGCCATGTCCACGTACATAGAACCGGTAAAGAAAGCGGTGAAATAGACCCAACCTGGAATCATAGAATTCGCAGAATAGTTCCGAACGTCGGCTACCATCAAATAGGGATCGGAAAAATAGGAAATCCAGGCCAAGGAAGCTAGGAGGCTGACTAGGATCCAAATCAGGTGGGTTCCGATCCTACCTAAAATCGAGGCGTCTTTTTTTCCGTATTTGCTTCCTAAAATGAGGCGGCCTATCTTATCGAAAATGTCCGTATAGATCGTTTGAGGACAAGCCCAGCCGCACCAAACTCTTCCGATCAGGGAAGTGAACAGAAAGAGGGAAAGCCCCATTCCCAATAAGAATAGGTGAAGGAAGTAACCTTCCTGGGGAGTGAATATATTTCCGAATAAAAAGAATTTTCTTTCCGGTATATCCAACCGGATGAGCGGAAGGTTCCCCCAGCGTAGCCAAGGGGTACCGGCGAATAAAATGACTAAGAAGACTTGTACGATCGTGCGTGCGTTTCGTATTTTGCCCGACATGGGGCGGGAAATTACCATCTAGTTTCCTCCGGATCGGACCCGCCCACATTCAGAATGGGCGGGTTAAATTTCATTTCACTTGGAGGGTTTTAAATTCGGGTTCCTCGAAGCTAACCAGGCCATCACCTGATAGACTTTTTCAGAGCCCAAAGTGTTCTCGTGGGGAGGCATCGGGCCTCTTCCCAATTTGGCCTTATCCGGACCGATTCCCTTCATGATCTCTTGGTAAATTTCCGCATCGGTATTTCCGTGCAGCCATTCCTTATCCATCAGGTTCGGTCCCACCAATCCTTCTCCCGTCGGACCATGACAAGCCACACAGTACGTCTGAAAGGTTGCTTGGCCCGCTACGATCGCTTTCTCATCTCCTCGGAAGGGATTGACTCCGTCCTTAGAGGCTACCACGTTCGTTTTTTGGGGGAAGTCTTTTTCATATTCCTGAACCTGTTCCGCGTACTGCTCTCCGGTTCCCCACGAGGAGAATCCGTGAAAGTAGATTGCGTAAACGACTGCGAATAGGATAGATCCCAGCCAAACCCAAACCCACCAAGCGGGTAGAGGATTATCGGATTGTTTTATGCCGTCGAATTCTTTGTTCGGATCGCTCATTCGATCAATCCTCCTCTAACATGCGGTATTTCGGTTTTTCCATACGATCCCTACGTTTACGACCGTAAACGTAGGCAAAGATCAGCGCTATCGCTATCACTAGGACAGGAAGCCTGAGCGCTTTATATATCTGTAATGTGTCTAAATCCATCATTCTTCCCTATTTCAGACTCTTGGCAAGTTCCGCACTATCCCTACCCAATTTCAATAGATAAGCGATCAATGCGTCTCCTTCCGTTTTTCCTGCCAGCTCAGCCGCACCCGCTTCGATTTCCGCGTCAGTGTAGGGAACTCCTACGCTTCTCAGACCCCTCATGTGGGCAGCGATTTTGCTCGGATCCAATTTGGCGCTTTCTTCGAAGAGCCAAGGATAAGCCGGCATTACGGAACCTTGAGCGGTATCTCTCGGATTGATCAAATGGGTTTTGTGCCATTCTGCGGAAGCCTGGATTTGGGATTCATGAGCCAAGTCCGGACCCGTTCTTTTGGAGCCCCAAAGGAATGGGTGGTCATAAACGAATTCTCCCGCCTTGGAATAACCGTCCCGGCCGAAGGACTTTTGAGGATCGAAACGATCCACTTCCCACTTGAACGGACGGATGACTTGGGTGTGGCAGTTATTGCAACCTTCCCTTTGGTAGACGTCGCGGCCCGCGATTTCGAGAGCGGTGTAAGGTTTTACGTTCGCGATCGGTTCTGCGGTTTTGGAAAGAAAGAAAGGAGGAATCAATTCGAAGATTCCGCCGCAGAGGACGGCGATCGTCGTATAGATCGTGAATTTGACTCCGTTCGTTTCCCACTTGTCGGTGTAACCGGAAAACCAATCCAATAATTTATCGAACCAATTCATGCTTTTCCCTCCTTGAGGCCGACACGAAGGTCGATTTCTTTCCAACCGCTTCCTGCAGTGGCAATCGTCTTGATTACGTTATAAATCATGACGAAGAGACCGGTTACGTAGAGGATTCCTGCGATTCCTCTAAAGAGACGGAACGGTTTGAGCACTTCCGTAATCTGAACCCAATTGGGATATTTCAGAGCTCCCGTTTCGTCGACCGCTCTCCACATGGAACCTTCCGTAACTCCCGAAACCCACATCGAAACGATGTAAAGCAGGATGCCTAAGGTCGCCACCCAGAAGTGGAAATTGGCCAGTCTTTCCGAATAGAGGTTCGTATTCCAAACCCTCGGAACGAGATAGTAGATGACCGCGAAAGACATCATTCCTACCCAACCCAGCGTTCCTCCGTGAACGTGCCCGATGATCCAATCCGTATTGTGACCTAAGGCGCTCACCGATCGGATGGACAATAACGGACCTTCGAAAGTGGACATACCGTAAAAGGTGATCCCGACCAGGAGCATCTTTAAGGTGGCGTCCGTTTTGATTTTCTCCTTTGCCTGAGTTAGGGTTAGGAAGCCGTTTAACATCCCTCCCCAGGAAGGCATCCAGAGCATGATGCTGAACACCATACCCGTGGTTTGTAACCAGTCAGGGAGAGGAGAATACAGCAAGTGGTGAGGACCGGCCCAAATGTAGATGAAAATCAGCGACCAGAAATGGATGATCGATAGTCTATGGCTGTAGATCGGTTGCTTGATATGTTTCGGGAGATAATAGTACATCAGGCCCAAAAACGGAGTCGTTAGAACGAAGGCCACCGCGTTGTGTCCGTACCACCATTGGATGTTGGCGTCGTACACTCCCGCGAATAGGGAATACGATTTCGTCAAACCTACGGGAACAGCAAGATTGTTCACGATAAATAGGATCGGAATCGTTACGAAGGAGGCTATATAGAACCAGATCGCGGCATAGAGCTGCTTCTCTTCTCTGGTAAAAATAGTTCCGAAGTAATTTACAAGGAAGATCACGAACCAAACCACGATTAGGAGATCCAGTGGCCATTCCAGCTCGGCGTATTCCTTGGATTGGTTCATTCCTAGGGGAAGGGTGATCGCTGCAAGAACGATAGTCAGATTGTACAATACAAAATGAATGTTCGCCAGTCGATCGCTCCAGATTCTCACTCTGCAGAGTCTTTGGACGGTATGATAAGCGGTCGCAAATATGATGCTTAGCGCGAAGCCGAATATTGCCGCGTTTGTGTGGAGCGGGCGGAGTCTTCCGAAGGTAAAATACGGGCCGAAATTCAGCTCCGGAAATACCATCTGGAAGGCGATCCAAGTTCCGATTAACATCGAAGCCACGCCCCATACCAACGCGGAGATTAGAAATCCTTTTACGATTCTATCGTTGTATTTTTGGGAATTCATCATTTCTCCGTTCCCGTGGACAGGGATTAATACCAAGGATTCGAAACTCGAATAAAAAGCCAAGCAAGGAAGACGTTCGTCCGTTTCTCGGCCCGCTGATAATTGTCAACCGTACTGGAACATTCAATTTAATGAATATTTGTATTTATTCTTAAAATCATTTCGCAAAAACGAAGGGATGTTTTTGGTTTTGAGAATCTTTCTTAGTATGGATTTTGAACGATTCTCCACATCTTGATTTGGGGTCTACTGTGACCCTTTTCTCCCAGGACACCGGATGTGCGGATTTTGCTTTCGCAAACATTGTGATGAAAGGCCGTTGTGCCGAAGACGAAACAAGAAGTGTAAAGAGACCTGAAACTCGCCACCATTTCGGCGGAAAATCCGCAAGAAAATCGAGCTTGAGACCGAAATTATCCCCTTGAAAAAAAAGAAAAAATCACCGATCCTAATAGATAGGAATCGAGATGGCTTTTAATCCTTTCGCAGTGTTAACCGGGATCCGTCAGTCCGTTGACGGAATTTTAGGAGGACTTCCCCCGCAAACCGTTAAGCTGATCGGCAAGGCAGCTCTTGCTCTCGCTGCCCTAATTGCCTTGGCTCTAGGTTGGTTCAGTTTTCAAAAAGGGCTGGAGATGGCGGGAGAAGAGGATCGAGCGAAGGTTTTGGATCGCAAAGCCCTTTTTTTGGAAGATATAGAAAGGGAATACAACCGGAAAAGAAAGGATGTCCGTTGGAGCGATCCTTCCTTACGGGATTCTTCGACTTCTTCCTTTGATATAGAAAGATATTCCCAGGAGAAACCCAAAGACGGTCCTAGTGCCCCCAACGGTTCCTTGGAAGAAGGAAACACTCTTTCGAATTCGCGCAGGAAGGAAGGGGATTCCAGAGTATTTTTTCCGAACGAATCCGAACGTCCTCCGAGAGAGGATTTAGCTCCCCCCGGGAATTCCTCCAACGATTCCCCTCGTTTGGAACCGAAAGGAGAATCGCTTCCTTCCTCGGCTCCGAAGAACGAATCCAGATTGGAAAAACCTCCCGGAAAATCCGGTCAGTTGAGAGAATGAATCCGAAAGTTTCGAAATTTTTTCCATTCCCGATCATCCTTTGTCTTTTCCTTACGGAGGGACTTTTCGCGCAAATGCCCTTGCCCTTTCCGGAGGATCTCCGGGAAATGTCCATTGCAAACGAGGTCCTTTCCTCTTCGGATTCGGAAATCGAGTCGGATATTCCTCCGAGGGAAATCAAAGAAGATGATTCCAAAATCATGGAGAAGGCTCCCGAGGTCCAGGAGGACCGAGCGCTAAAAGAAAAGAACCGCGAACCGGAAAAGCCCAAGCGTACGCTTCCTCCGAATCTCACGGAGAAAAAAGGAAAAAAAGTCGGGAAGAAGCACGGAGGGGACACCGGCAAGGCCGCCTATGAAAGAGGTCTATTCAGACTTCGGAATGGACAAAAAGAGGCTGCACAAGAGGAATTCTCCAAAGCCGCCGCCGGGGGCGGAGAAATGTCGGGTAAAGCCAAACTGGAATTGTCTAAACTTTCCGGATCGGGAGAACAACAACAGACATCGGAGGGGCAGGACGAGGAAATCAAGTGGAAGTCCTTACTGGAATCCGCAAGAGCACTCCGCTCTCAATCCAAATATCCGGAAGCCGAATCGACTCTTTTGCAGGTGGCAACCGAGGCTCCCGAGGAATTTCGAGCTCAGGCATATTTACAATTGGGGGACTCTCTTTTTCGCCAGGGAAAATACAAGGAGGCCCGTTCTTATCTGATCGATTTTTGGAACCGATTCGGTAGAAAATATCCGACCGGAGAGGATGCCCGTTCCGCCGAATTTAAAAGACAGAGAGAAGAAAGGGATCTAGGCGCCTATTTATTGTTCAAAGCCAGTTACAAATCCGGAGAAACGGAGTGGGCGAAAAAATTTCTGTCAAAATACCTGGAAAAATCCTCCAAAGACACGGAGCGCGCGTTTTCTCCCATGCGCACCGAATTGGAAAATTTCGCCCAACGAGAATGAACGGCTTCTCTCTTAAGAAAGGGAGACGTTCACTTCCAATTTGCCGAACTTCGAAAATAGGTTGATCGCCAAAGCCTGTTTCTTGGGAATTTTGATGGTTTCATTTTTTGCGTCCACGATATTGGGGGCGGTGATTTCGATGGATTGTCCCGCGGTCGCAAAAATATTCATCGCGTTTCCCGTAGTCATATTCGCGATTTCTCCCAATATATCCTTGTATTCGTTCTTGATGTCTTCCTGACTCATTCCGGGCATTAATTTTTGGGCGATCTTATAAGCCGCGTCGTAATTCAGTCCGTAAACGACTTCTCCATTAAAGGTTCCTAATACTCCGATGATGATCGCGAGTTCCAAGGAGGTTTCGGGAGTATCCTTGATTCCGATCTTTCCCCGGATCAGATCCGTTTGAAGTACGTCGCGGAAAACGATCGTTGCTGCTTCTAAAAACGGGTTTACAAGTTCGGCACGGATTTGCATCATTCCTCCGCTGATCGGGCCAATCTTTCCACGGTAATTTCTTCCGCAATGCTCTGGGGGATTTCGGCCAGAAAACCGTTCAAGATTGTCGACGCGTCTCTAATTCTAAGTACGGTAGAAGTTCCGGGATTTCCGAAGCGTAAAGCTACAAACTCTACGAGTGCGTATTTATCCCCGTCCTTGTACGGACCGGCGCTTTTCTTTTGACCGAACGTCGAGGAAGTAAGGTCCTGAAAAAATCTCTTATCTGCAATCAGGGAAAAATTGCCTTTCTGAGAAGCTAAGGATTTCAGATCGGAAAAACCTTTGTCTCGGACGGAGGCAGTTCCCGTTCCGAAAAGTGCCGCGACCTTGGAAAGCCCGTCCGGTTCATTTTGGAGGGATTTGATTTTTCCCTTCAAGTTTTCGATCGAATTTTTCCGAGCTTCTATCAGAAATTTCCCTCGAAGAATGGATTTTCTTTCCTCGAAAGTGGCGATCTTTCCGTCCTTTCCCTTGGGAAAATTCGGATCCGTGATTTCCTTCTGGTACAGTTCCCGCAATTGTAGGTCTGTCGGTTCTACATTCTGGTTCGCGATTCTTGTCAGGTCCGCGTCCGTGTAAACGACCGCATTTAGATCCACTTTTGCGGTAGACGCTTCGGACTGGACGGACAATTCGTCGTCGGATTTTCTTAAGTCGGAATGGAGTAGATTTGCCTGAACGGAACCTTGCACTGCTGCCTCGACTCGAAAGCGCATCGGCGCTTCCTTAAGAAATTGACGATAAACCTGGTCAGGTTTCTCCATCTCGTCGTCGGAATATCCCGCTCCGCGGTAAGAAAGTTTTACCTTTTTTTGGGCTTCTTCCCAGAGATTTTGGCGGATCATGTCTTCGGATACCGTGTATCCCAAGGCGTTCGCGATCGTATTCGCCACGAACATCCCCTTTAGAATCATAAAAGAACATTCCCCTAATTGGTTGTCCGGAATTTGCCCTTGGTAAATTTGATAACAATATCTGCGGCCCGCATTGAAGGAATCCATGGGCACGTCTTTTCCACCGATCTTTCCGGCTTTGATATTGGCCTTTCCGGTCAACATATCCATTCCGGCTTGCTCCACGTCGGAGCGTAGTAGGGTAAAGATCAACATCAGTACCAGGACGCCTAAAAATAGGGCGGATCCGACCTTAAAAAAAATGTTCTTCAGGGAAGTTCCTTCGGTATTCGTCATAAAAATCCGTATGTAAAGGAAGGGTGACGGGCCCGGGGAATCTGTAAAGGAGAAAAACCGACGAAAAACGCTTCAGAAAGGCGCCAGTATGATAGATACATATAATAATGCTTTATATAGCTCTCGCACTCATTCTGGTCGGCCTTTTGTGCTTCATTTACGTATCCTTTCTGCCGAGCGGCAGACAGGGAAGCCCGAAGCCGTACCCTGTACGCGCAAGCCATTCTCCTCCGAACGACCGTAAGATTCTAAAGGAAACCTTGGCCGGGACAAAGAAGAATTCCCAGGCGGATTCGGCATCCGAATACGATAGAATGTTCGCGGAAAATCGTAAAATTCCGCCTTCCTCTCATTTTCAGGAAGTCAAGGAAGAGGAAAGAATCGAAGAGGAGGATCGAATCTGGATGGAAGAAGTCAGATCGGAACCCGTCCGGCAAGTAGAGCCGACGATTCGAACGGAAACGGTGCGATCGGAGACTCCCGTGCATTCGGACCCTGAGCCTTCGACGCAAGAATGGTGGTCTATGGAAGGAGTATTGTTCCTGGATCTCTCGGGAAAATTGCCGTACGAAAATCTAAAAGAAAGGATCCGCCCCGAACAATTGAAAGGTTTCCGCCGGATCGGCGAGGGAAGAGTGCAGGAAATCCAGGGAGGCTTCTGCTTTCACGCCTTGAACTCCGAATTCAAATACAAATTCGACGAAGTGGAAAAGGTCGTTTTTTACGACGAAGGTTTCGCTCTCCTTCCCTCCAAACGGGAATATCCGGTCCCCATCTTTCTGACTTCGGATACGGAAAAATTCAAATCCTATTTGGAAAACGTTTCCCGTTAAGCGAAGTCTTTTGTCTGTCCCGGCTCTCGGATTATCTTCCTTCTACGTGCAATAAGCGGGTGGTCTTTACGATGATCCTGACCAAAATGTAAAATACAGCTCCGATCCCGAAGATCCAAATTTGTGGTTCGGTGATCGCTTCCCAAGGCGCGGTCCAGGAGGCGAAACCGTTCAGGAAGCTGGCAAGGAAATCGAAAAGTACGAAAATCACGGTCACTCCGAATAAACTCGGGTATTCTCGTTTCAGTATGTTTCGGAACGAAAAGGAAAGTTTCGGTTTCACGTATCCTTTCCACTTCGGGAAAAAAGCGGGAATCCGGTCCGCCCAATCCAAGTATTCCTTTCCGAATTTTTCCCGGAGGAATTTTTCCTCGGTAAACATGATTCTTTCATAATAGAACCCGAAAAAGAGCACGAACACTAGGGTAAGAGGAAGATTTCTGAAATATAGTACGGGTCCGAGGTACAAGAGAAAGTTTCCCAGATACAAAGGATGTCGTACCAAAGAGTAGATTCCTTCCATGTTCACCAGATCGGCTACCTGCTCTTTCGTATTTCTTCCGGAGGTCCTTGCGGGTGCATAACCGATCACGAAGCACCGTACCGCGAGACCGATGAGGCTGACCAGAAAGCAGGCAGCCGCGTAATACAGATTATCCTCGTAGGAACCGTTGAGAAATTGGTAATCTTTTAGAGCATACAGACAAAGGAGAAGGATGAATCCAGGCACATAGGATCTCCAGCGAAAAAGAAAATTCCCCTGTTTGTCTAGTTCTTCGATCAGAGCCATGCAAGTTCCTTATTTCCGGACGTTTTTTGGAAGGAAACTTCGATCCTGGTCTATTGTCAATCAATGATTCCGGACGTTACGGCACCGGATTTTTTACCGATGGAGACGACGTAAAGTCAGCCAAATCCTTGTCCAAGATCGTTTCCATCGTCCAAGGGTCCACGATAAGTTCGTATTTCATTCCGGAAAGTCTGAAGATCCAGCTTCCTTGTCGGTCCTTTCCGAACGGAGAAAGGATTTTGGTTCCGGAATCCGTATCCAGTCGGATTTGAAACTTCTCCTGTGGTGCGAGAGGAAGGCTTTCTCTTGCGACTAAGGAAATTTCGTCCGCCTTAAATCCTAGCAATTTTTCCAGAAAATCGTTCACCGTATTCTGTTCCACCGATTTGGAGAAAAGATTCGTACTTAGAATCCAGCCGTTGTCTGCACTCGTCAGAGAGAATCCTTTCTTCGGGTCCGACGGGAATTCGATTTTGAGGGACCGGATTTTGCCGTAGGAGAATCGATCCGGAAAAAGACTGTGAGAGAGAAAGTAATCCTTTCTTCCGTTTCCGATCAGAGTCTTTAAATTCTCCTTTACTAACCAGATATTTCTTCCTTCGGGTTCCGACACGTATACTCCGGAATTTCTAGGAGCAGAAGAGCCGATAAACAATATGCCCGTGGATTTTCCAGAAGTATCAAAAATTTCTAAACTAGGTTCGTCTTCGGACAAGCCGAATTCCGGAGAAGGAAAAGTGGAGTTCCGAACGAGTAGCGTGAATTTTCTGAGGGAGACAGCCGCCTTCAGCAGCTCTACAATCCTTTCCGAATCTCCGGGACCCGTCGTCCCGTCCGGCAGAGCGACCTCCCAAGAATCCAAGGTCCTCGATAAGGAGACGATTTCTCCCTTTCTTCCTACCTTGATCCGAGCGATATCGGATTCCTTCAAAGGGAAGAACGGATCCGAATTAGAGTACGTATCCTGAAAACAACCCCAGGGATCCTTTACCAGGAGGAGCAGGAAAGCTAAAAGAAGATTGAAGGCGAAGAAAGTAGCGCCTCGATTCGCTTTCAATCCCGGGAGAATCGTTTTTGCGGATCGGAAAACGTTCATTTCGGTTGCATCCGCCTTCTGCGAACAATTCTAAGCACAGCATACAGGGACAAAATCGCAGGGAAGCCGAAAACGTTCAGGATACTGATTAGATTTTCGGTTCCGATGGAGATAGGATCCATTTTCAGGATCAGGGATTGTTTACTTCTTGCTGCGGAAAGGTCGGAATCCCCCTCCATTAAATCTATAGAATTCAATAAAAACGGAATATTCGTGTCCCTGAATATTTCGGCGTATTCGGGAAATGCGAGTATGTCGGAGGCCAAATAAGGGGTTCCGAATACCAAAATTTTCGGGATCTTATCTTTCGGAGAGCGCGTCAGGAAAGATTCCCGCCTTACGTCTTTGGGAAGAGTCTTTTTCTGGAAATAGGAAAGGAGAGGGCCCTCTACGATCGCTCCCAAAACGAAGGGACCGCCGTTCGGACGGACCGGAATCCGGGAAAGTTGCTTTTCTCCGAGCATGACCTGATCGGATCGGATCTCGGCTCCTTCCCCGCTGAACACGAGCGGGGTAAGCCTTGCGTTCGGTTGTCGGTCGGGGATCAATTCCAGACTGGAACACCAGGGCAGGAGTAAGTTTTCCTGTTCTTTCGTGTAATCGGAATCGATAGCCAGGGTCCCGTCTTTTTTTCCGGAGACGATCCAGAGAGGGTAGGAGGCTCTACCTAGAATTCCCGGTTCCACTTCTACGAGCGGTCCCATCGGAAGGGAATGGTCTGGATCCAAAACCAGATTCGAGTGGATTCGAATTCCATAATGTTCTAAAAAAGAATTCAAATCGCCGAGGTGAGGATGACGGTACGCGGCTCCCGCTTCCGTATCCCCCGTCAGGATTCCCATCCGGTTCCCGGCGCCCTCTATCCGGAATTCCATGGCCTTTCCCAGAATGATGAGATTTCCTCCTTTGACCAAAAATTGGTCCAGGCGGTATTTGGCGGTTTCGGAAAGCGATCCGCTACCGACCCAAAGGAGGGTTTCGACGCTGTCCGGGAAATCTTCGTTTTCCGGATCGATTTCCGGAACTTCTCCGACTGTCGTTTCCAAGGCTTGGTGCAAAAAGATTCCGATCGTGTCTTTTCCCGTGCCAGGTCCGGGCGCTTGGGTCCCGAGACTGGAATTCGTTTTTAAAACGCCGATCCCGCTATCCGAACCGGATCTAGACATTTTTCGGATTCCGGACAGGATTTGGTATTCGACTTGTTCCGCAAAGAAAGCAATCGGGATCACTTCCGTCTTCGAGCCGAGTCGCAAGGCAACTCCGAGGTAGGCTTGCTTGACCGAGGCGGAACCTCGTTCCGTCTTTTGCAGGATCTGGGGTTCTATTCCGGAATCAGCGGCCTTCCTTGCGTCTTCTAACGAAGTATCCGGATCATAAAATCGTAATAGGATTTTGCCGTTTCCGGCGGATTCGATCTCTTTTAAGATCTGTTGCGTCAATTCCAGCCTTGCTTTGTATTCGCCCGGAACCTTGGAAGAATAAAACGCGTCGATGTACAATATGGAATCGAGGGTCGAAGCCAATTTTCGGGTGCTGGAGGTCAGTTCGAAGCGCTTGGATCGCGAGAGGTCTTTTTTACAGCTCATTTCGGAAACGATCGCGTTCACCAAAAGGAAACAGAAAAATGCATTCAAAGCGAAGAAGACCTTCGACTTGGAGATTTCAAAAAGAGGATTCCATAATTCCTTCATTCTCTTCTCCAGCGAAGCACTAGGACGTTTGCGAAGAGAGAGAATAGGAGGAAGCTTAAGTAGTAAAAAACGTCCCTTCCGTCCAAGATCCCGAAACGAAACGATTCGAAATGCCTAGAAAAGGAAAGAAAGGAGACCAGCGAAGCCGCAGAACCGCCTAGAAATTTCAAGACCGGTTGGGTGCCCGAGAGAAAAAGGAAAATGCAAAAAAGGAGAGTTAAAAGATAAGCGCTGATTTGGTCCTTAGTAAAGGCGGAAAATACCAAACCCACCGCTATATAAGATCCTCCTAATAAAAAGCAGCCCAAGTATCCTGCAAAGGTCGCTCCTAGATCCAGATCTCCTACCGCGTAAATGGAAAAAGGAACGGGTATCGTGAGTATCAGAACCGAACCTAAAAAGGCCCAGGCGGCTAGAAACTTTCCGACAACGATTTCGGATTCTCGGAAAGGGAGAGTGAATAATAGTTCTAAGGTTCCCGCTCTTTCCTCCTCCGACCACAACCTCATGGTAATGGCGGGAACAAAAACGGAATATAGCAAAGGAATCCAGAGAAAGAACTGTTCCATGTTTGCCGCTTTTCTGTCCCAAAAGGAGTCTTCTCCCAAGCCGAAAAAGAATAGGAAGGCGGAAAGAAAAAGAAACAATACCGCAAAAATATATCCGATTGGCGTGTTCGAATAGGTTCTCCATTCCTTAGAGAAGATCGTACGGATTCCTTGCAGCGATTCTGAGATGGAGAAAGAGGAATTCATAGGGGAGCCGTCAATTCCCGGAAAACGGTTTCCAGAGATTTGCGTACGGGACGGAATTCCAAAACCGGAAAATCTGCATTTCGGATCTTGTCGAATAAAGACTCATGGTTTAAGTCGGAGGATTTCAAATGGAAGGTTCCTGCATCGGCGAACCTGGATTCTTCCCGTATATCTACGTCGGTTCCTAAAAAACAGTTTCGGACTGTCTGCAAATCTGCTTTGGCGATCACCAAAACGGAATCTTCTCGATTCATTTCGGAAACGCTCGCGTCCGCAATCCTCCTGCCTCGATTTAAGATCAGGACGTGGTCGCAGATCTCCTGTACTTCCTGAAGGATATGAGTGGAAAGAACAACCACCTTGTCTTTTCCTATAGAACGAATGATGCTTCGGATCTGTCCGATCTGGTTCGGGTCCAAGCCGGAACTAGGCTCGTCCAGAATGACGTATTCCGGATCATGCAAGAGAGTACCTGCCAGCGCCACTCTCTGCCGAAAGCCTTTGGAAAGGGATTGGACCGTCGTAAAGAAATGGTCTCCTAAATCGCACACTTCCCGCATCTCCCGGATCCGTCGCCGGAGGAATTCTCCTTTGAATCCTCTGGCTTGGCCGATAAATTCCAGAGTTTCCTCCGCAGTCAGATCTCCATACAGGGGAGCGGACTCGGGAAGATAGCCCAGATTCCGTTTTACTTCGATCGGATTTTCGGAAAGAGAGAGGGGACCGAAGGATACGGATCCGGAATCGGGTTCTAGGAATCCGGTCAGGATACGCATCGTGGTGGTTTTTCCGGCACCGTTCGGGCCTAAAAGTGCGGTGATCCTTCCTTTAGGAACGGAAAAACTGAGATCGAAAAGCGCCTGTTTGTCGGAAAAGGATTTTGTCAGACTGACTGCCCGTAAGGCGCTCATAAGAGTACGGTCCGGACGAAGCGAGGGAACCGCAATCGTTTTTCGAGGATTTTAGCTGCGAATCTTGAGCATCATGTCCACTTTGAATTTTTTCAGTATGTCCATGAGGGAAGATTGTAGGTTCACTACTTCCAACCGGATACCGAAATGGTCCAAGAGATTTTTTAACGTAAGCAATTTTGCCACACCGCTCGAGGTGATTTTTTTCGTTTGGCTTAGGTCCAAAACCAATTCTTCGAATTGGGCCCTGGATGCTCGGTCCGAAATTTCATCGAATACCTTTTCGTATCCGTCCAGCAAATGATTCTGGAATCGAACCGTTCCTTTCCTTCCTTGGAGTTCCAGCTTTGTCATATGAATGTGCGATCTTTATTACCAAGAGACAGAAAAATCGAACCGATTCCTACAAGAATTCGATCGATTATGCCTTTCTGCAAAGGAAGTTGAGATAATCCGCTCGAGAAGAAACTTTCCAGGACTTATAATCCGATCCGATCTTCAAAATCTGCATCCCGGAAGATTCCAATAAAAATTTCCAAACTTCCAAAGGGTATGCTTTGTGGTAATGAATTTCTTCGGTTTCCTCCGATCCGCTCCGGAACCGAAGGCGCGTGGTCAGAATTCCTTCTCCTTTGGAATATTCGTTCTCCCAAAGCAATCGGGTCCCCCCGTAATTTTCCTCCAAAATTTTCCCGTCGAAATGCTTTTCAAAATTTCGCTCGGTGCTGACATCAAAAAAGAAAACACCCGAAGCTTCCAAAATTGTCGCGATTTCTAGGAAGATCTTCCTTAGATGGGATTCTTCCAAAAAATAATTCAAGGTATCATGGACGGAGAGGACAAGATCAAAGGGAGAAGGCAAGGCCGGGAGAGAAAGCAGGTCCGACAAGACTCTGGTTCCCCGGATTCCGGCTTTTTCCGCCTCCGAAAGCATCTCCTCGGAACAGTCGACCCCCCAAATGCCGGACTGGGAGGGCAAGTGCCGCCAAAACTTGCAAGTTCCACATCCTAAATCCAGAATTTTATTCGGAATTCTGATTCCAGTGACTTCTTTGTATCCTTCCAAGGCCATTTTTGCCCAAAGAGAATAGGCAGCTCCTCTCATGGCCTTGTCGTATACCGCAGAAAAGGACGTATACGGCTTTTTTTGGGCAATCGGAGAAATAATTCTTGATCTTTTCCCTTGGGGACCTGTATTTCTATCCATTTGATGCGACATAATCCTAAGGACCGCCTGGTACTGGGCATTTCCTCGAATCTCTAAACTATGGGCTTAGAACTGCTATTTCCTTTTTTGGCCAGCGTTGGCATAACTATCCTTCTTCGAAGGATGGACAAGTCGAATTATAAATTAAGCCAAATCAAACGTTATACGGGAAAGCTGCAGGAAGAGTTGCAGGAGATCGCTCTGGAAAAAATCCAAGCGGTCAAAGATTCCGGAATCGAATTAGACATCTCCCTCAAACAAACCAGAAAATTGGCCGAGGAAGTCCGGACGTTAAACGAAGAGTCTCGTCAACTTCTGGAAACCATCCGTTCCAACCGGGAATTTTTAAACGCAGTCACCCTGGATCTAAAAGAAGTGGTACATTTGTCCGGAGACATCCGGAAAGAATCCGAATCCGTACAAGAAGGCCTGGGGCGGTTGGAGCTAGGCAAAAAGGATCTGAACGGAGTCGCGATCCGAATCCAGGAACTTCGTTCCGAGGCGGAGACCTTATTGGGCGCCTTCCAGGAAAAGATCAATTTTCGATCGGACGATATTTTGCAATCCTTGGCCGCCAAGATCGTGGAGCTGGAAGGACTGCTGGAAACCAAAGCGGACCAAGTAGAAGCCGGAATGGAGACTTTAGGGGAAGCCTACCGTCAAAAGCTGGAAGCTCAGACCAAAAGCCTGATGTCGGACACGGTCGGAAAAGTGGAATTGGCCCGAGAGGAAGTGGCCCAATTGTTAGACACGATGAAGGCCAAAGAGGACGATCTGGATGCACAAACGGATCGGATCCAAACGGCCTTCCTTTCCGTCTCAGAAAAGATCGATCGGATGGACGGGCGGGTCGATGAGAAAGCGGAGTTCGCGGATCGGAAATTGGACGAACTGTTTTCCCGGTCCGAATCCGTTTTGCGGCAAAAATACGATCAGATCCTGGAACAGGTGGTACATTCCAAAGAAGCGTATCTGAACGGCCTCAAAATCGAAATCGATGTGATTCGTAGAGAAATCGAAGGAATGAGTCTGGAAACCTTGACTCGCCGCGATGAAATTCTAAACGAAACTAGGCGCCAAGCGGAAGGAATCAACGATTCCATCAATATCTTCCAGGAAAAATACTTGGAAGCGGAAAACAAATTACTGAAGCAGGCGGATTCCCGCAAATCCGAATTGATGAGACAGATCGACTCCTTCGAAGAGGAGTTCAACCGGATCAGTTCCACTCTTCGCAGTGAAGCGGAAGATGTGCGTAAGGAAATTCTATTCGCCTTGAAGGATTTCCATTCTTCCTTAGAAACCGCAAAAAACGAAGAGGAAAGAAAAACTCGTTCCCGAGTAGACCAACTCAGAGAGTCCTTGGAAGAGGAATTGGGTTCCCTGAGAGAGGAATCCGAGGATCTGCGCAAGAAAATGTATTCCTCCTCCCAGGAATTCGGTTCGTCTCTGGATCTACTTCGAGAAGAGGAAGAACGGAAATCCCGGACGAAGATAGAGGAAATCCGGAAGGTTTTAGAGGAAGAGATACGCGAGTTGCACGCGTCCCATTCCGAACGATTCCGTTCCGACTGGGATCGCATCGAAGAAAACGTGAAGTCCTTCGACGTGCAGGTGACTGCAAGGATGAGGGAAATGGATTCCTATGTCCGGGACATTCGTTCCGTACTCGAAAGCAGCGCGGGAGACGTGCTGGGAGAGATGGAAGAAAAGATCGTTCCTTTGAACGGAATGATCGACGAAGAATTCCAAAAAATGGACCGGAGACTGGAGCATTTCAGCCGTTCCTGGGAAGAAGAAGTCGTTTCCATAAAAAATCATACCCGCGAAGCGATAGACGGATTGGAAGAAAGACTGGGACAAATCCATCTTCGGGGAACGGAACTTTTGGAAGAATTCGGAAAAGTCTACGCTTCTCAAAAGGATCGCATCGAAGAGTTCGTTTCCAAGTACAAAACCAATTTCCGTAGGGAAGGCGAAGAGGTTCGGGAAGAATTGGCCCAAAGGTTCCGGGAAGCCAAGACGGAAGGCCAAAATCTGGTTTCCTCGTTGAAAGAGGATTATTCCGGAATCGAAGAAAGATTCGAAAACCTGGTTAAGAAAAACGAAAAATTGATGGAAGCTCAGGCGGACAGAATCCGGACTTCTACGGAAGCGGAATTGGGACACGCATCCGAACAGGCTAGTTCCGTATTGGATAGACTCAGGGAATCCGCGGAAGAATTCTTCGAAAGGCAAGAAGAGAAAATCGGTCGCTTGAACGGAACCATCGACGCAAAAATCAATAAGCAATTGTCTTCCCTTTTGGACAAAGGGAACGTACAGCTCGGACAGTTGGAAGAACGCATCTCCAAGCACCTCCAAGAGGTGAAGAAAAACCTGGAAGAGGCTCTCAAATCCGGTAAAAAAGAAAGTGAAGACCAGATGAAATCTTTCCAGAGCCAGGTGCGAAATCTGCTTCGGGAAACGGAGGCTTCCTCGGAGGAATTCCTAAGATTCGGAAAAGAAGAATTCCGCTCCGCCCAGGAAGAATACAGGTCTCTCCAGAGCGAACTGCGGAAAGACTTGGAAGAAATCCAAAAAGCGAAAACGAATCTGTTCGAAGAACTGGAATCGGAAGCGGAGAATCTACGGAGTTCCGTGGGAGAAATCTCCGAAAAAATGCAGGAAGCCGAATCCAAGTCCCTCCTCCTTCTCGATGTGAAAGAAATCATCGATCGTTCCGAAGAGTTTGTGGAAAAAATGAAGGCGGCTGTGGAAGAGGCGAACCATTCGGAGGCGCTTTCCGTAGAATTGGATCGAAATCTGCATCTTCTGAAAGGAGCACAGGCGGAATTGGAGTCCCGTTTGGAAAACGTGGAGGAACGGGAGAAAGATATTCAGGAAATTTCCGGCAAAGCGGAAAGTCTAAAATTAGAATTCCTGAATATGTTAGAAGAATCTTCCCGCTGGGAGGAATCCGCACGTAAATTGGACGAAGCCAGCGAAAGAGCCGCCGAAATGGAGGCGCGATTCGTGGACCTGGAAAATCGACTGGGTCATTTTGGCGAGATCCGCGAGGAAATCCTAAGTCTTTCCGAAGAAGCAAAGGAACAAAAGGATTCTTCGGGAAAAATGTTCCAGAAAATCCGAGATTTGGAAAAGGAAATTTCCATCCTCGAAACGAGAGAAAAAGAAGTCGTTTCCTCCATCCGTTCCGCGGACGAAAGACTCGAACTCTTGGCAGGGCGGAAAGAGGAGATCGTTTCCGTTGAAGCTAAGTTCGACAAGATAGAGGATCTGATGTCGGAGCTTTCCGAACGGCATAAGCAGACGAGCACTCTTTTACAAAGAGTGGAGGACCTGAAAGAAGGTGCGGGTTCCGTTAAAGAGGAATTAGAAGGTCTCCTTGCGGAGGCGGACGATACCTTCGAAAAACTATCCACTTTCCTAGATGCGGTTCAGACGACAGGCCAAAAACCGACGGGTGGAAAAGGAGGAGGAAAATCCTCCGAACGAGACCCTTTGGTAAACCGTAAAAAGGCCACTGTCTTAAATTTATTTCATAACTTTCATTGGGATTCCGAAACCATCGCGGAAAAACTCGGGTTGGAAACTTCCTTAGTACAGACGATTATCCAGAGCGAGGCGGCAAAAAGGGGATGATTTTGTTCTTGACCCTAGTCCGTTTGCCTAATATGTCTCGTTCCTACTTGTATCATATTATATGTTTACGATTTAAGGGGGATCGCTTTCTTATTGAACGCGGTATTTAAATAATCGCGTATCTTTTAACGAAAATGATTCCTTTTTTCGAGGCGTTTGGAAACGTATCTCCGTATAACCGAGATACGTTCCGAAAAATTCGGAAAGAAAAGGAGAAAGCTCCCGTAGCATTTCGATATGGTACAAAAAAAGAAAACTACTGTTAAGAGGAAGAATTCCATGGCTCAAAGCGCTGAAAAGGATACCCTCATCGTCGCAAGCAAGGTAAAAGCCTATATTAAATCCAAAGGTTTTATGACCTCGGGAGACGCTGTCGACGGTTTGAATGAGAAGCTTTACGCTCTGATTGACGATGCCCTGAAACGGACCGAGGCGAATAAACGTACGACGGTTCGACCCACCGACTTCTAAGCATTCTTGATCTACATCAAGAATAAGACTGAAATCGAGAAAATGAGGGCGGCCGGAAAACTAGCCGCCGGACTTTTGGAGTACATTTCCGGGTACATTCGTCCCGGAATTAGTACTTTGGAAATTAACGATCTTTGTGAGGAATTCACGAAGAAACACGGAGCGAAATCAGCTCCTCTCGGTTATAAGGGTTTTCCGAAATCAGTCTGTACCTCCATAAACGAAGTCGTCTGTCATGGTATCCCGAAGGCAACGGATATCCTGAAGGAAGGTGATATCGTAAACGTGGACGTGACCCCTATTATGGAAGGGTATCACGGGGATTCATCGCGTACTTTTATCGTCGGCGGCAAAAGTTCTGCAGAAGTGGAACGCTTGGTCCAAGATGCGGAACGGTCCATGTGGATCGGAATCGAGCAAGTCAAGCCGGGGAATCGAGTGAGCGATATCGCAAATGCGATCGACGATTATCTGACTCCAAAAGGTTATGGAATCGTCCGAGATTTGATGGGGCATGGCATAGGACGTGGGTTTCACGAGGAACCTCAGGTTCCCCATTTTCGCTCGAATCGTAAATTGACGAAGTTGGAACCTGGAATGACTTTCACCGTCGAGCCCATGGTCAACCTAGGAACCTGGGAAGTGAATTTCTCCAAAAAAGACGGTTGGACGGTGACCACGAAGGACGGAAAATGGTCCGCCCAATTCGAGCATACGGTTTTAGTCACCGAAAAAGGCTATGAAATTTTAACCCTTCCATAGTATCTTGGAGGGCATGGATTTTATCTGGAAATATCTTTCCTTAATCGGAAAGGATCTCGTTTTTTTCGTTCTGGGATTCCTCGTATTTTACATAGGCAAAAAAGTAAAAGACTGGTTGGAACCTAGAGAATTGGACGAGGAGTTGGTCCGTTCCGATAACGGGGCATTGGCCCTAAGCCTTTCCGGATACTATTTAGGAATCATCATTTTGTTCGTCACGATCGTATCCCATCCGGGGGACGGCACGGGGCTTTTCGGAGACGTCATCCAGGTTACCGCATATTCCCTCTTGGGATTGGTCCTTTTGCTGATTTCCCAGTGGGTAAATGATACATTTATTCTGACCGGAATCGATGCCCAAGAAGAGATTTACGAAAACAAAAACTTGGCCGTCGGCACCGTATTGTTCGGCGGAACGATCGCGAGTTCCTTCTTTATTTCGGCGGCATTGAACGGGGATATAGGCAGCAAGGTATTTCCGAACGGTCTAGGATTGGCCCTTTCTCCCTTGTGGGAAAAGACTTTGATCGGAGCGATTTTGTCCCTCGCTTTCTTTCTGATCGGGCAGATCGGAATGATCCTTTTTTCGTTTTATTATAAAATTTGGATTCCCTACAGAATCAAGGAAGAGCTGGAATCGAAACAAAACGTGGCAGCGGGAATTTCCATGGCGGGGGCTCTCCTTGCCATCGGAATCCTGCTGACCCGGGCTCTATTCCGGGAATTCGAATCCTTTTTTCATACGGGGCTTCTACTTTTGTTGGATCTGGCATTCGCATTCTTCATCATTCCCGTTCTTCATTTCTTGGCAGGCAGGGTGATCCTTCCGGGTTCCACCTTGAAGCATGAAATTTCGGACGACCAAAATTTCGGAGCGGGGCTTTTGGAAGCGGTGGTTCTAGTTTCCTTTTCGGCGATCATATTCTTTGCAGTATAGGATTTAAAAAAGTTCTTGGGAGGAGTATAATTTCCATTCCAAGTGGTATACTTTCTTTGTGCCGTACTCGAAGGATTCGCGCAGCCATTCGTTAGCTTCGGATTCCTGCGTGGTGCGTTGGGAGAAAGCTTCTGTGAGTTCCTTTTTGATTTCCGGGAAAATCGTTTTGTGTTTCGGCAGGAAGGGGGACAATCCTCTTTCCGAAAATCCCTTTAGAGCGCCGACAAGTCCGGCGAGAAGGCATCGGTTCAGTAGTGCCTTTTCTCCTTTCGGAATTTCTACACCCGCTTCCTTAGCGGCAAGAAGAAGATCTTTGATCGGAATACGACCGCTGAAAACGGTGAGGGAAGAATCCGGTTCTTCTTTTTCCGAAGCCATAATTGGATGGAACCCCTGTGATTCTGGAAAGTAAAGAACTTCTATCCGAATTGGAATCCCTTTCGCGTAAAAACGGTTTCCAACTTTGCGGAGCAGCAAAGGCGAAGGTTCCGGATTCCGATCGGGAAAATATCTTGGAATGGGTGAATTCCGACCTGCACGGAGGCATGGATTGGTACCCTAGGAATATGCAACTTCGTCTGGAGTTCTCCGGACTCGGATTTCGTCCGGAATCCGTATTGGTCTTCGCTTCCTTATATTCCGATTCCGAATATGAAGCGATCTTCGGAGAGTCTCCGTTCCGATTTTCCCGCTATGCGGTCGGGGAAGACTATCATACCGTCTTGAGGCGAAAAGCAAAAGAGATCCTGGATTTTCTGAAACGAACCTTTCCGAATCATTCCTTTCGGCAAGGTGTGGATTCTCTCCCGGTTCCGGAAAAGGTCCTCGCTCGAGAGGCAGGATTAGGATGGATCGGAAAGAATACGAATCTGATCAATGAGGAGATCGGTTCTTTCTTTTTCCTAACGGTGGTATTGACGGACGTTCCTTTACGAATCGCTTCTCTTCCGGCAAAGGATCGTTGCGGCACCTGCGATGCTTGCCTCAGAGCCTGTCCTACCGGAGCCTTGGAGGCATACAAAATAGACGCCCGCAAATGCATTTCTTATAAAACCATAGAAGATAGATCTCCGTCGGTGCAGGGGTTGCACGGTTGGGTGTACGGTTGCGATATATGCCAAGAGGTTTGTCCTTGGAATCGAGTGAAGGCCAAGAAGAAAGGACTGGAGACGGAGTTGCCGGAACTGAAGGTTCGTGATTTTTTCAGAAATAAAATCGAATCTTTGGAAACGATCTCGGAACAGGAATTCGATTCCTTGTTTCGGGACAGCTCGGTGAATCGGATTTCTTATTCTCAATTTCGGAGAAACTGGAAAACCCTTCGCTCGGAATCGTTTCCTCGCGCCTCTAGCTGATTCGAATCCGGGAAATTTCTGAAAAAACTCCTTTTCCTGAGTTCCCAGAAACTTCCAATGGGAGGAAATCATGGAGACTTCCACCTTCGATCCTACCCGTGGAGAAATCGGGGACCTAGATTCGATCCAAAGGTCCGAAAAAAAACTGAGGGATTGGTTTTTTCGGGAAAAAAGAGATCTTCCCTTTCGTAGGAATCGCACTCCTTATTCTACTTGGGTCAGCGAAGTGATGCTGCAACAAACCAGAGTGGCGGCCATGATTCCGATCTATGAAGCTTTTTTAAAGCGTTTCCCGACTCCTTCCGATTTGGCTCATGCGGAGGAAGAGGAGGTCCTGCAATATTGGAAAGGGCTCGGGTATTATTCCCGCGCAAAAAATCTGCAAAAAGGAATGCGGAAGCTGGTCCAGGAATTCGACGGAGTTTTTCCGCGCACTTTGGAATCCGCCCTTTCTCTTCCGGGAATCGGGCCATACACGGGAAGAGCGGTCCTATCCATCTCCTACAATCTTCCCTTTGCCGTTTTGGACGGGAACGCCAAGAGAGTCCTTTCTAGATTCTTCTTATTTCGGGGAAATATTTCCAAGTCGGATTCGATTCTCCAGGAAATCGCGGACCGTTTTTTAGATAGGAAACACGCGGGAGACCATAATGAAGCCGTAATGGAGTTGGGGGCGAGAATCTGTCTCCCGGCCCGACCCCTATGCGCACAGTGTCCTCTATCGCAGGATTGCCGTGCTTTCCGAGAAGGAGCTCAGAACGAAATTCCCGTTCCGGAAAAGAAAGCTCGGGAAATTCCCCTAGGAATGCGTTTTTTAATCGTACGAGCTCCGGAAGGGATCTTACTTTTACGATATTCGGAGAGGCGATTTTTCAAGACGATCTTTTCCCTTCCTTTCGATTGGGAAGGAGATTCTCCGTACGATCCGGATCCGAACATCGATCTAGGAATCGAATTTTCGAATACGGGTTCCGAATTCAAACATACGATCACACACCATAAAATTCGCGGCTCGATTTGGGAATCCGTCCTAGGTTCCGACGAGGCTCGCAGGCTGGAGGAGCGATTATTGCGCGAAAAAAAAGAGTTCGGCGTAGAATGGAAATGGTGCAGCTGGGCGGATTTGGAAAACGGATTTCCCTCTTCCGTAGCGAAGAAAATCCGAAGAGCTTTGTCCGTTTCCGAAGGAGAACTGCCAGGAATCTCCCGTGGAAAAAATCTGTCGAAAAATAGGAGAGAAGAATGAGCCTGAGGTCCACCTCCGATTTTTTACGGGAATTATCCCGGCAAGGGGAATTGTTGGAAATCACGGATCCGGTCGATCCTATCCTGGAAATCGCGGAAATTCAGAGAAGGGTTGTCGCGCGTAGGGGGCCTGCATTATTATTCCGTAATGTAATCGGTTCCAAAATTCCGGTCGCCACGAATTTGTACGGATCTTCCAGGAGGATTCGTATCGCCTTTGGCGAGGATCCGGAAAAATTCGTAGCGAGGATTGCTCACACTGCCAAGCACTTAATGCCGCCCAGTTTCGGAAAGGTTTGGGAGGCAAGATCTCTGGCCTGGGCCGCCTTAAAAATCGGTCTGCGCAGGATCTCGGATCCCCCGGTACTTGAAGCGGAAGAGACTTCTTTGGAAAATCTTCCTGCAATCCAATCCTGGCCGAAAGATGCGGGACGCTTCATCACCTTACCCCTGGTTTATACGGAAAGTCCGAGCACGGGAAAGGGAAATCTGGGGATGTACCGTATCCAATTTCACGGTCCCAAGCTGACAGGCATGCATATCCAAATCCACCGGGGAGGAGGATTCCATTATTTCGAAGCGGAGCAAAGAGGCGAGGCACTGCCGGCTCATGTGTATGTAGGAGGTCCGCCCGCACTGACCATCGCGGCAGTGGCGCCCTTACCCGAGGAGATCAGCGAGTTTTTGCTAGCCTCCTTATTATTGGGAGAAAGGTTGAGAATTTCCAGAAAAAGGGAGATCAGCCCTTTGCCCATCGTTTCCGATGCGGATTTCGCTTTGATCGGAAAAATTCCTCCGAAGATCCGAAAGCCGGAAGGTCCTTTCGGGGACCATTACGGATATTACGCGTTGAAACACGACTATCCCGTTTTTGAAGTGGAGCGGATCTTCCGGAGAAAGGATGCGGTATGGCCGGCCACCGTCGTAGGCCGACCTCCTCAGGAAGACCATTGGATCGCGGAATATTTACAGGATCTACTTTCTCCGCTTTTTCCGATCGTTATGCCCCAGGTAAAGGGAGTTTGGGCATACGAAGAATCCGGAGTGCATTCTCTCGCCGCGGCAATCGTTAAGGAAAGATACGAAAAGGAAGCCTTCATGGGCGCCTTACGGATTTTAGGAGAAGGCCAGCTTTCCCTAACGAAAGTGCTTTTGGTGACGGACAAGGACGTGCCGCTGAAGGATTTTAAAAAGGTCTTTTCCGCCGTGTTGGAAGGATTCCGTCCGGAAACGGATCTGCATGTCTTCTCCAACATATCACAGGACACTTTGGACTATACCGGACCGGAAGTGAACCGCGGAAGCAAAGCGGTTCTATTGGGAGTGGGCCGAAATCAGAAGACGCTAAAGTCCAGGATCGGAGTCTCTTTGAAAAGTTCTAAATTCAAAAATCCGAAAGTGTACTGCCCGGGGGCGTTGGTGGTTTCGGGAGTTGCGTACAAGAGAGGGGACAAGTTGCCGGAGTTATTACTCAAAGAGGAAGCAATCCGCGGATTCGTTTTCGTGTTTCTTGTGGACAATTCCGAAGAGGCTGTTGCTTCGGATCACGATTTTATTTGGAACGTTTTCACCCGATTCGAGCCCGCCGGAGATATCTATGGAAAGCGGGAAGTCATCCGAAACCATCTTTCCTTTTCCGGCCCGATCGTTATCGATGCGCGAATGAAGGATTGGTATCCGGAAGTTTTAAAGTCCGATCCGGATGTCGCCAAGCGAGTGGAGAATAGATTTGGTAGACTTCTACGTTCGCTAGAATCCAATGGAACCCATGTCTAAGATTCGAGTCATTGTTACCGGCGGAGCAGGATTGATCGGGAGCAATCTAGTCCGATTATTGAACGAGAGAGGAGTGGACAATATCCTGATCGTGGACCATCTCGGAGATTCCATAAAATGGAAAAACCTTCGAGATCTTTCCTATGAGGATTATTTAGAAAAGGACGTTTTTCTGAAGAAACTGGAAGCCGGCCAATTTCCGAAAGGCTTTACCCATGTTCTCCATCTCGGCGCCTGTTCCTCCACTACGGAATCGGACGCGTCCTATCTGATTCGAAACAATTTCGAATACACCAAAATTTTAGCGGAAGCCTGCCTGGCACATAGTGTCCGGTTTTTGTATGCTTCTTCCGCCGCCACTTACGGAGACGGAAAATACGGTTACGATGACCAGGCTTCGATAGAGGAATTGAGACCCTTGAACATGTACGGTTACTCGAAACACATGTTCGATCTGTACGCCCAAAAAAAGAGGTTTTTATCTAAAATCACTGGCGTAAAATATTTCAACGTGTTCGGTTTCGGAGAGGGACATAAGGGAGATATGAGATCCGTGGTTCTGAAAGGATATGAGCAGATTCTTTCGGAGGGGAAGATCCGGCTTTTCAAGTCCTATAGGCCCGACTATGCGGATGGAGAACAGAAACGGGATTTTCTGTACGTCAAGGATGCGGCCAAAATAACGATTCATCTGATTTTTGGAGATCATTTCGGTCTGTACAATGTAGGACGAGGAATCGCGGAAACTTGGGTGGATTTGGCGAATTCCCTGTTTGCGGCTTTGGATCGGACTCCGAAAATCGAATTCATAGAAATGCCGGAAAGCTTAAGGGCAAAGTATCAGTATTTTACAAAATCAGAATCTTCTAAACTAATGGGGACGGGATATGTGGAAGGCTTTACGGACTTAAAGACGGCAATCGCCGATTATGTGCAGCTATTAAGATCGGAAGGAGAATAAGAGGGGGACCGCCGCCGAGCCCCCTCTCGGATCGAAGAGATTACTTGGAAAAAATCTGAAGTAAAGACTTCGCGAAGCTCTTGAACTTTTGATCCTTAATGGAATAGAAGACTTGGTTCGACACCTTCTTGCTTCCTAAGTATCCTGCTTCTTTCATTTTGCTTAAGTGTTGAGAAGCTGCCGACTGGCTGATTCCCAGTGCGTCCACTAGCTCTCCTACGCTATGTTCTTTTTTCGATAAATACAATAGAATTTTCAATCTATCGGGATGGGCTACGGCTTTTAATCCGCGGATGGTCGAGTCCAGGTGGGCTTTCTTGATTTCTAACTTTTGGGCTGCCATTTTTTTTCCTTCTATAATGTTTGATCCATCATAAACGATACTCGCTTTTTTTCAAGGATTTCCGGCCTTAGGGGTCGTTTTTTGTCCTTATGTCCAATTGTGAAAATTATGATATTTTTATGGAATTACGTGGTTAAAAGTTTACATTAATATTCTATTCGAATGTACTCCTCGAAAAAATTCGAATATTATGGAATTATATATACCTTATGAATGATTTTTGGAAATTCCAGGCTCGTGTTTCGGATATCGTAGCCTTTCGGTCGTATAAAATTAGTATATTCTGAAGAGATAAGGGAGTTCGGGGAAAGAGGGACGGCCGGAATCGAATATCCGGCCGTTCTCCGTTAGGCGGTTTTAGATTTTGACGCCGCCGGAAATTTCCAGGACGACTCCATCCACGAGTTCGTTCCTGGCGATAAAGGCGGCCGTTTCTGCGATTTCTTCTGGCTTGCCCAATCTTCCGATCGGAATTTGAGCTTCCCATTTTTTTAACGCTTCCGGGTTCATGTCCTTCATTACCATTTCGGTGGCGATGAAACCGGGTGCGATACCCGCCACTCTGATTCCGAAGCGGCTTAATTCGCGAGCCCATAATTTCGTCATGGCAGCCACTCCCGCTTTTGCGGCGGAATAATTCGTTTGGCCTGGATTTCCGTGCATTGCTACGGAAGAGATCGGAATAATCACTCCTTTGGATCCGGAGTCGATCATCTGAGCTGCTGCCTCTCTTCCCGTCAGAAAGACGCCCGTTAGATTCACATCGATGACGGATTGCCAGTTGGCAAGGGAAAGTTTAGACGCTACCTTGCCGGTTTGCTTGTCTACTTTCACCAAAAGACCGTCGCGAAGGATTCCTGCATTCAAGACCGCTATGTCCAGACTACCGAACGTGGAAACCGCTTTCTGCATCAAGGCTTCCGCATCCTGCTCTTTGGATACGTCTGTCTTGACGGCGATGGCCTTGACTCCGAGGGAGACGATGTCTTTTCGGGCTTCCTCCAGTTTCTCCTCCGAAATGTCGGATAGAACGATATTGGCCCCCAATTTCGCGAAATGTTCGGCCATCGCTTTGCCTAAGCCTCCGGCCGAGCCGGTGATAACGGCCGTTTTACCTGTGATTTCCAACTTGATTGATTTCCTTGCTTCGAATTGAGATATATTTGTCGTTAAACGGGATTTCCACCCTTGCTACGGTTTCGGCGGCTTGGGTCTGGATCCGAAATAGGTTCGGATCGATATTTTCGCTCTTCAATAGAATCATAATGAGAGCGATTCCGAGTCCGGCGCCTTCCGTATTGTCCATATTGTCCATGTAGAACTCGGCGATATCGTTGTATCCCATGGCCTTTTTCATCTTTTCCCGCATCCGGGCTTCTTCCGCGTCGATCACGGGAGTATTATTGATCACTTCCACTACGAGGCCGTCTTCGCCGTAAACCACGTTGATTTTTACGAACACTCCTCGGGCGAGGCAACGCTTCCCGTATTCATCCGCCATTTTTTCGGAGAAATTCTCCTTAAATTGGGACAAGGCTCGGTCGTAATGATCCGGATTCCGTATGTCCAACCCCAAATCTTCGAAAAAGATCCTTTTCTGATTGGCTTTGACTCCGTTGATGGCCATTTCTTTCGTGATTGTATAGAGCATCTCTATGTAACGAGACTGGCCGACTTTTTCCAAGACTTCCGTTAATATTCTGAGAACGTATTTTTCTAATTTTGCGTTCATCCGGGAGGATTGAACGGAAATTCGGGATCGATTTAGGATATAATCACTGAGCTGGGCGTCTAAATGTTTGAAGCTTTTGGCCATGCTCGTCCTTCAGGGCGGGAGGATCAGGGCCCAGTCTTCCGGTTTCCCGGATTCATGCAATCAAAAATCCTGGTTTCGCCATTCTAGAAAATTCTCTTAGAAAATTTCTTTTTCTAAAGTAGGGGAGAAAGGAAGTCGATCTCTCCGAAATTCGTTTTCGAGTTCTCTCCGTTTTGGCCGAAAGGGAGAGGTTTTTCCTCCGAAAGGATTTTACTCCCGATCGGGCGTAGATGGGGGGAATTTTTTATACTATACAAAAAAATAGTTGAAAAAATCGGCGAACATATACTTATGATTACTTATTAATTGAGTAGGTATTTTCTATGCTACAGATGCTTTCGATCCGTGATTTCGCCTTGATAGAATCCGCATATATCGATTTTCGGAATGGTTTTACCGCGATTACGGGAGAAACCGGTTCCGGTAAGTCTCTTTTGCTGGATGCGATTTCTTCTCTGTTAGGTGGCAAAAGTAACGCCATGGATATTCGTACCGGCGCCGAAAAATACGTGCTGGAAGCCGTTTGGGATCTCGGCGGAAATCTTTCCGCCCGGCAATGGTTGGCGGAAAAGGGGATCGTCGGATCGGGGACGGAATTGGTTTTGAGAAAGGAATTTTCTCGGGACGGAAAATCCAAGATTCTCATCAACCATTCCTTGGCGGCTGTTCAGGTATTGCGGGGATTGGGGGAATTGCTTGCAGAAGTACATAACCAAAACGACCAAATCCTTCTTTTAGATAAGAGCCAACAGCTGGATATTCTGGATTCCTTCGGGAATTTATATTCCATTCGCTCAGAGGTCCGAGAATCGTTTCTGACGTACCGGAGCCTTCGAAAGCGTTTAGAAGAATTGGAAGCGAGTCACGGGGATAGAAATCGAAAAAAAGAAATTCTACAATACCAAATCGAGGAAATCCAATCCGCGAATTTGAAGGAGGGAGAAGAGGAGGAATTGCGGAAAGAAGAAAGCCTCTTGTCCCACGGAGAGAGATTGTCGGAAAATTTGGAGATCATTACCGGATTGCTTTCCGAAACGGAAGATTCCGTTTTGAGTTCCTTTTCTAGAATTTTGATCGCCGCGGAAAAGATGAAGGGAATCCACCCGGATTATGCGGATCTAGAAGGCACGTTGAGAGAAGTATACGTTACTTTAAGGGAGATCAATACGAGTGTGCAGGATCAAAAGGATGAAATTTATTTTTCTCCGGACAGATTGGCGCATGTACAAGGTCGTTTGGATCTGATCCAAAAATTGAAGAAAAAATACGGAGGAAGCATTCAGGAGGTTTTGCTTTCCAAACGAAACGCGGAAAACGAATTGGAGGCCCTCGCGCAGAACATGGAATCCAAGGAGTCCTTAGAGAGAGAAAAGAAAAAGGCCACGGAAAAATTGGCCCAATTGTGTATGCAGCTTTCCAAAGCGAGAAGGGAATCTCTCGGAAGGTTTGAGCCTAGATTAAAATCCGAGTTGGAAGCATTGGGAATGCCCGGAGCAGGAATCCAAGTCGTACTTCGATGGGAATCGAGCGTGGAAGGAGAAGTGGAATCCCAGGGGAAATCCTATTTAGTCAATGAGAGCGGACTGGACCAGGCCGAGTTCTACTTTAGTCCGAATCCAGGAGAGAAGCCTAGGCCCTTACGCAAAATCGCCTCCGGAGGAGAAATGTCCCGGGTGATGTTGGCAATCAAAAGCGTATTAGGATCTAATTATGATGGAAAAGTTTTGGTCTTCGACGAGGTCGATTCCGGTTTGGGCGGAGAAATCGCTATGGATGTGGCGAAAAAACTGCGCACTTTGTCAAAGACTCATCAGATCCTTCTTGTTACTCATTTGCAACAAATCGCCGCTGCCGCGGACCACCACTTAAAGGTAAGTAAGCGTATCACGGATGGCAGGACTTTGTCGGAAGCGGAATTTTTGGGGATGGAGGAAAGAACCTTGGAACTTGCTCGGATGATTTCGGGTCAGAATGTTTCGCGGGGAGCCCTTGACCATGCGAAGGAGTTGCTCAAAAAGAAAGCGGTATAATTGAACCGTTTCCTAATGATTGGAACCCGGGGTGCTTCCCGGTAAAAAGGAAGCATTCCTTCTAAAAATCGTTTGGCAGCAACAGCCGAGTCAGAAACCCTACTCCCTGGAGAAGCTTGACCGACAATGATTCTTGCCAAAACCGATTCTCTGGTATCCATTATTCCGCCAGAAACGATCCCGATTTTGATTTTACTTGTGTCCATCATCGGGTTCACTATTATTATAGAAAGATTGATCTTTTTTTCGCGTTGGAAGGCCCTTTCTCCCGATGAATGGAGAAGAGTCAAAGATCTGCTGACCGAAAAGAATTACGATTCTGCATCGGATTTGCTTCGCAACCTAAGCCAAGGTCCTTCTTCTCAAGTGATCCAGGCCGCCATTGCCCAGTTTCAGAGGAAAACTTCCTCTGTAGAGGATGAAATTTTGAGCCAGGGATTGAGCCAGATCCAGCGCATGGATAAATTTCTCTCCGCCTTGGCAACCATTGCAACCATCGCCCCTTTGCTTGGAGTCCTTGGTACGGTAGTGGGAATCATCCGTTCTTTTGCGGAAGGATCGGGAACGAAAGGTGCCGAGGTAGGGATCAGCGAGGCGTTGATTACTACCGCAATGGGATTGGCAGTGGCTATCCCCGCCTATGTCTTTAATAACTTCTTTCAGAAAAGAAAAGACGATGCGATCTCCGAAATGGAAACTCTTTCCGAGCAGGCGCTTAGGTACCTGAAGTAACGATGCGATTCAAAAAGTGGAGAAGTCAAAACGGCGCTTATAGGCCGGGGCAGATCGAGCTCGCTCCGATGATCGACGTTATCTGCTTTATCGTTATTTATTTTCTTATGAACGCTACCTTGGAAAAGTCTACCGTGATCAAAATAGAATTACCTAGATCTTCCAGCACCGCTCAGGAAAAGAAAAAAGACGAGTTGGTGATTACGATCAATAAGGATGGTAAAATTTTTCTGGATAAGGACACGGAACCGGTTCCTCTGGAGAAATTGACCGACAAGATCAAAGTGTTTATGGGTCCCGAGGATAAGGACAAAAAGGAACAAAATAAAAATAGAGTGATCATCCGCGGTGACGGTGGCGCGAATTACCAGACGGTAGTCAAGGTAATCGACAAGGTGAATGAAGCTGGGGTGACCAGATTCAATCTCGCCATGGTACGTCAACCCGGAGGAAAATAAGAGAACTGGAAATCGGAGCGACTCAACTCCCGGTTAGAGGGGGTGTTTCCTTTATTTTGGAGGAATTTGGAACCTATTTGTAAAGGTTGATTAAGCGACTTGAAACGTAAACCTCCCGTAAATAAACTTTTAGCCGTCTTCTTTTTGACGGGTTCCCTTTTCTATTCAGGCAACATTTCCGAGTTGCTCTCGAAGAGGAGCGACTATTTCGGTAAGACGATCAAAGAAGTCGCGTTTAAAGGAAATCGAAACACTTCCGATTCCGATATCGATTCGATGCTCGAATTAAAGCGCGGGAAAGCCCTGACGAAAGGGATGGTGGATCGCGATTTAAAGACACTATTCGCGTCCGGTTTTTTCTATTTCATCGATATCCAAGCCGAAGACGTAGAGGGCGGCGTCCGGATTATCATCGAGTTAAAGGAAAGACCGCGAGTCAAAGAAATCGAATTCGTAGGAGCGGACGAAGTTTTTCCCGCCGACCTCCGGGATAAGATGCCTCTGAAAGACAACGAGGTGATCACGCCGCAGAAAGTCTCCAAGTCGAGAGACCTCATTCTACAAAAATATAGGGACGAAGGTTTTTTTCTGGCTTACGTAAAGGCCGAACTCGGAAAGCCCGATCCGAAAACGAACCTAGTGAAAGTACGGTTCGTCATAGACGAGGGGGAGGAGATCCCCGTCGCTAAAATCAATATCTACGGAAACGAAACGATCGAGACGTCCGAAATTTTGGGTCTGATGGACCTCAAGGAAGAGGGGGTCTTCGAGGGAGGAGCCTTTAAGGAAAGCGCATTCGAAAAGGATAAGGAAACGATCCAGGCATACATGCGAAGCAAAGGATACCTTGATTCGGAACTTTTACGCGAAGGCACGAACTGGGAAATCCATTGGGAAAACCCGGAAAAGAAGGATAGAAGGGTCATCATAGTCAACATAAAGCTGTACGAAGGGCAGGTTTACTATTTTAACGGATACACCCTTTCCCACGACATGACCTTGGACAATGAGGGAAGACCGGTATTCTTGAATAAGGAAAAGAACCCACCGGACACGCCGAAGGACAAATTGGTTCCGCTCTTTACTCTGGACGAAGTCGAAAAGGTTTTGGACTATAGCGTACGGGAAGTCGGGCAAATATTCGACGAATCCATCTTCATGCGGGACCGTTCCTCGGTGAACGAACTCTACGGTTCCAAAGGACATATTTTTGCTCAGGTGATTCCCAGAAGGAAGATCGTCTCTCTGGACGAAGAGAGTCTGCAATATTACGAGAATTGTTATTCTAGAAGATCGGAACTGGAACGTAAAATCTGCGAGGATGAATACAAACAGTTGAACGTTAGGCGGTTGAGGGAACTTTACGCCAGGAGTCCGAATCTCCGGGGTCGTAAATTCGTACACGTGGATTTTACGATTCGAGAGAATAATCTAGCTAAGATAGAAAACATCATTATCAAAGGAAATAAGAAGACCCAAGATAAGGTGATTCGCCGGGAAATGTTGGTCAAACCGGGAGACCTTTTCGATTCGGCCAAAGTGAACCGGTCCCGCGAGAGAATCCACAACCTTGGATATTTCAAGGAAGTGAACCTGAACATGAGACCGGGTTCGGACGACACCAAGATGAATCTAGTGGTGGAGGTTGTGGAGCAACCTACGGGAACCGTTTCCATGGGGGGCGGTTACGGAACGATTACCGGGTTTACCATTTTTACCGAAGTAGGAGAGAATAACCTGAACGGAACCGGACAAAAAATTTCCGGCCGTATCGAGTTTGGTCCTTATCGAAGGTCTTTCCAGATTTCCTGGACGGAACCGTGGTTGAACGATACTCCTTGGTCCTTGTCTCTCTCCTTATTTTACTTTTCCCGTACTATTTTCTTGGGTTCCACTTCGACCATCAACGTATCGAATAGCACGACTGCGCCGACCACAGAAAACGCGACGTATGACAACAACGGTTTGGGAGTCACAGTCGGTTTGGCTCACCGGGTCTTTACGAACTGGACCCACTTTCACAGGTACACCCCCGCCTTTTACTCGTATTCGAATCCCACCGCACTCGTTTCGGATGCGGTTCTTGCTAACGTAAGACAAGGGTGGCAATTCCGTTCTCAAATTTCGAACGGTATTTCTTTCGATATTCGGGATAACGTATTCGCTCCCACCAGGGGATACGATATCCTTCTCCAAGTGGATAACGTAGGTCAGTATTTGGGCGGTTCTTCCCACTTCGACCAATACAGGATTACTGCGGAATACTACCATACTTGGTTCGATTTCACATTCGGAGGTCTGATCCGTAACAACTCCCTGCGCCGCTGGAGAGTGGTGCAGGAATTTCGTACTTCGAATATGTTCACGTTCCAAAGATCTCCGAAATATGGTCACCAAGATCCGGTTCAGAATCCGTACATCCGTCCCCAGGATTTGTTGATCATAGGCGGGTACGAATCATTGAGAGGATGGTACTATAACGATGCCAAATATCCTGTGGAATGGCGGAGCGGTGCGCAGCACCGCGTACTGTTCGATTCGGAAATCCGTATTCCGATCGAGCCCAGTTTATTGTGGTTGGTCATATTCCTGGATGGAGGAGCCATGTATGAGCAGGTCAACCGTTACACCGGAGTCAAGAAAGATTATGCACAGAATTACGATAAGAACGTTCTTCAACAGGAGATTTCCAATCCGATCGGTTGGTATTTGTTGAATAACTTTAATTTGTCCAATGGGCAAAAAGCGGACGTATCCTACGATGCTTTGAATAATCCCGCATATCAGGTGCTTTCCGCTGACAATCTAGCGATAGAACGGATGAGATTTTCCTGGGGTGTCGGTCTTAGGATCCAAATTCCCGTCCTCCCTCTACGATTGTATTTCGCGCAAAAGATTCGGCCTACCGGGAATTTCTGGGCACCGTTCGAGAGGTACGAATCGGACCGAGCGTTTCAATTCGTATTCGGGATTGG
Organism: Leptospira fletcheri; assembly: GCF_004769195.1. NCBI lineage: Bacteria > Pseudomonadati > Spirochaetota > Leptospiria > Leptospirales > Leptospiraceae > Leptospira > Leptospira fletcheri. The sequence continues at coordinate 64,113 of NZ_RQET01000014.1, read as the reverse complement.
AGACTACCGTTTTTAAGGATCGGCTTTCTGAATGGATCTGGATGGGTTAAACGAACCGCAGAGGTCGGCGGTGGAAAAGTTGGACGGTCCGGTCCTGATTCTCGCGGGAGCCGGCTCCGGCAAGACGAGAGTCATCACGCACCGGATCGCGAATCTAATTCTGAATCGCCGGACGGATTCCATTTGCGCCCTCACGTTTACGAATAAGGCCGCCGCCGAAATGTTGGAAAGGGTCCGTGCTCTGGTGCCGAACCTTTCTCCGAACGTGCAGGTCAAGACGTTCCATTCTCTTTGTTTGTTCATACTTCGTAGAGAGGCGGCGACCCTAGGAATCGACTCCGGATTTACCGTTTACGATACTACGTTACAGGAATCCTTATTGAAGCAGGTAGTCAAAGACCTACACGAGGATCCGAAACAATACAAACCTTCCACTCTTGTCGGAATTTTTTCCTCGATGAAGGATTCCATGACGGATGCAGACGAATACGTACGCAAAGAGGATTTTTCACATCGCTCTCAAGTGATTGTGAAAATCTATTCTGAGTACGAATCTAGGAAAAGAAAAAACCAAGCCTTCGATTTCGGAGATCTGATCCTACGAGTGGTCCGACTTTTCGAGGAGAATCCGACGGTTCTAACCAAATACCAGGAGCGTTGGAGATTCGTAATGGTGGACGAATACCAGGATACGAATAAGGTTCAGTATCGTCTGGTTCGTCTTCTCGCCGGAGAAAGAGGAAATCTTTGTGTGGTCGGGGACGACGATCAGTCCATTTATTCCTGGAGAGGGGCCGACATTACGAATATCTTGAACTTCGAAAAGGATTTTCCCGACGCATTCGTGGTAAAGTTGGAGGAAAATTACAGGTCGACGAGTAGAATCATCCGCGCTGCTTCGAAGGTGATCGCACATAATCCGGATAGAAAGGAAAAGGAATTATTCACGAATAATTCCGAAGGAGAACCGATCCGTCTTTCCGAATTCGAAAACGAAACCGAGGAGGCCTACGACGCGGTAAGGAAAATTCGGGCGGAGTCCGCAAGAGGAGCGGAATATAAGGAATTTGCGATATTTTATAGGACGAACGCTCAATCCAGGTATTTCGAGGAAGGCTTAAGGTCTGCGGGAATTCCGTACAAAATATTCGGAGGTTTCCGGTTTTTCGATAGGGCGGAAATCAAGGATATGGTGGCTTACTTAAGCGTGATCGCCAATCCTATGGACTCGATTTCCCTTTTACGGATCGTTAACAACCCTCCCCGAGGGATAGGTGAGGCGAGTCTGGAAAAGATGCGCGAGTTTTCCCTGGATCGCGGAATTTCTTTTTTGGAAGCCCTGGGGCACCACGACTTGCCGTTGAAAAAAGCGGCTTTTACCAAGGCAAAAGAGTTATATCACCTTTTTTCGGACCTGATCGAAATGAAGGAAAAGGGAGAGCCGCCTTCCAAAATCGCCTTGGAGGTGCTCGCACGATCCGGCTGGGCGGAACACATGGAAAGGAATTCTCAGGACGAGGAGTCCGTTTCCAGATTGGAAAACGTAAGAGAATTCGTGAATTCCATCGTGGAATACGAGGAGAGGGAGGATTCTCCCAGCTTGGAAGAATATTTGAATCAAATCAGCCTGCTTACTTCCGAGGAGGATTCGGCGCAGCTTACGGATTATGTGCATCTGATGACCGTTCATAACGCCAAAGGTTTGGAGTTTCCGGTCGTTTTTTTAACGGGTCTGGAAGAAGGGATTTTTCCGCACACCATGAGCTTGGAGGAACCCAAAGGAGAGCAGGAGGAAAGACGGCTTTTCTATGTGGCTTTGACTCGGGCCGGAAAAAAGCTGAACCTAAGTTATTGTAGATATTCCCGTAAATTCGGCCGCGTGGAACCCATGATTCCTTCTCGGTTCCTGTCCGAAATTCCGTCGGAATGTTTCGGGGTCGGATCGACGGTTTCCCAAAAAGGGGTTCGAAAGCCGGAAGGACCTCCTAGGGCCTCCGCGGGAACGGTTTCGGACTTCTCTTTTTCCGAGTTCGAACCTGCTGCGGAACCTCTCGGGGAGGAAGCGGAAATCCGGGAAGGAGATAGGATCCGCCATTCTCAGTTCGGCCCGGGGACGGTCTTGGGGGTTTCCGGGCATGGCAAGAATCGGAAAGTCAAAATCCGTTTCGGTTCTTTGGAAAAGAACTTTTTCCTTGCCTATACCCCCTTAGAGAAAATATAACGGAAGGAGAAGTTCCTACTGCGAAAAACCGATAATAATTCCGAGGAACACAGGAAAACCAATGAAACGGATTTTAGTAGCAACTCTGGCCTTGAGTCTGGCGACTCCGCTCCTTGCGGGAAAAGTCACCGGTCTTGTAGAAGAATTCAATAAGGTAGAAGAATTCAACAAAAACAGGAAGGTATCCGAAGCCACGAAAAAGGCAACCCTGGAAAAGAACCTCCTCTCCGCATTAAAATACAGTCTCCATAGAAAATATCTGGATTATAAGGAATATACGAAGGGGCTTACCGCCGATTCCATCCAATACGAACAGCAAAAAGGGACCTATTCGGTATACGTCAAATACAAGACGTACATCATATTTTATAGTTATTTAATGGATCCGGAATTGTATCTTCAAACCCCCTCGAACGAAGTCTTCTATATCAAACCGGACAATCTGGACGAAGAATCCCATAAGGAAGATAAACAACAACCCCAGACCCAAGGAAAATAATTCTAGACGAATGCTTTTTCCCGAAGAAGCCCGCACAGTTTCTAAATTCGTTTTGGAGGCTGCGGATGAAATCCTGAGGATTTATCGAAGCGAATTCGCGGTTCGCGAAAAAAAGAAAGGCGATCCCGTTACGGAAGCCGATCTCGCCGCGAATCGTATTTTGGTCCGAGGGATCCGGGAAAGTTTCGGAGACCCTGTGTTTTCCGAAGAAGACATCCTACCTTTCGATCAGAAATCCCACCGAAACGGAAGGGTCTGGATTCTGGATCCTATAGACGGGACGAGGGAATTCGTTGCAAAAAATCCGGAATTCGCGTTAAGTCTCGGTCTAGTGGAGAACGGGACTCCGATTTTCGGCATCATTATGAATCCTGCAACCGGAGAATTTTTCTGGGGAAGGGACGGGGTCGGTTCGAATCTCCAGATTCTACAACCTCCGTATTCGAAACTAGAGATCGATTGGAATTCCCCGCATTATTTTTTGGCGGAGAACGAAGGTTTGCGAGATTCCGACACTGCCCGTGAAGTATTAGTTTCCGTATCCGAAACTCGGGACGGATTGTTCCAAGATTTGGATTTCGGTCCTCAATACAAACGGAAAGCGACGGGCTCCATCGCGTACAAGCTCGCTCTCGTTGCCGTAGGAAAGGCGGCGATGACTCTTTCTCTTCGGCCCAAGAACGATTGGGATATCGCAGGGGGAATCGCGATCTTAAGAGCCTCGAAGGGTTTCGATTTGGAGATCAAAACGGGTGACCCCTTTCGTTTTCTGGATTCCGAGCTTAGCGTAGGTCTTCTCGCAGGGCGGGAGAATCGCGTGCTGGAATTTTGGGGAAAGAATAGCGAAAGACTTAGAAATTCCGTCCGAGAAAATTGGTAATCGTATTACGGAGATTCCATCTTTTTGGTTCCTAGAAAAAAAGTTACCACCTCTTTCCCGAACCAACACTTCGTCATAGGAGTGGACGCCCGTCCCCTTTCCACGCCGGTCTCCGGTGTCGGAAGATTGATCGCCTCCACTTTGAAAGGATTCGGAGGGGATCCGCGCTTTCGATTTCTTCTATTTTCGCATCGCCCCTTGCATCCGAGTCACGCACATCTCAAGGAATTGCCGAACGTACAGGAAGAGATCGGAAAAGGGTTCCTCGCCTCCAAGGGAGGACTTTATTTCAGTCTGGCTCTTCCTTTAGAATTACGGAAAAAGAATATTCATTTGTTCTGGGGAACCCAACAACTTCTTCCTCCGTTTTTTCCGAAAGAAATTCCGGCGGTCATCACTTGCGTGGACTTTGTGCTTCGGAAATTTCCCGAGACCATGCGTCCGATCGCAAGATTCCAACAATCCGTTTATATGCGTTGGAGCGCCGAGAGAGCGGATAAGATTCTGCCGATTTCCCGCGCGGTAGCGGAAGAAGCGAAATCGTATTATCATATTCCCGAAGAGAAGATTTCGGTCGTATATCCCGGATACGACCCGAAAGAAATCCGAATTTCGGTTGGGAAACCGCCGACGGAGAGAGTCGCCGGAATTCCCGCCGGATTTTTTCTTTCCGTCTCTACGGTGGAACCTAGAAAGAATTACGGATTCTTGCGAGAAGCCTATTTGAAATACAGACAAAAGGCGGGGAAAAAGGCTCTCCTCTGGATTCACGCGGGGAAGGCGGGTTGGGGAACGGAATCCCTGGTGGAAAACATGAGATCGGAAACCGCTATCGGTTCCATGCTCTGGATAGAATCTCCCACGGATGCGGAACTGCATTATCTCTATTCCAAAGCGGGTTTGTTTCTGTTCCCATCTCTATATGAAGGATTCGGAATTCCGCTAGTGGAAGCGCTGGCTCACGGAAGACAGTGCCTCGTTTCCGACTTGAACGTTTTTCGCGAGATCGGCGGGCGCTCCGTTCTGTACAAGAGTCTGGCGAATTCGGAAGATTGGGCAAAAGAAATGTCTCAGTATTCCTCCAAACCTTGGAAACTTCCCAAAGCGGATCTAAGAAAGTTCGAAATGAATACTTCCGCTGAATTGACTCGAAACGTCTTCTTGGATTTTTTGGAAAAAAGGGAAGAAACGAAACCTAACGCTTCCGGCTGAAAAAGGCTGAAATTTTATGTAAAAGGGATGTTTTCTTTCGGGACAAGGTTCCGGAAAAAACGATTCCTCGTTCCGATTTCCAGAGAACATGAAATCTACTTTTGTCCAAAGCTTGGAAGAAAATTTCCTCAAAAGGCTCCGGAAAGAACCGGAATAAGTCCTCCTTTCGTTCCCATTCGGTATCATTCCAGTCTTTTCTAATATAGGCTTTTTCGGGATGTTTCAGTTCTAGATGGAATCCTCGTTTGGCTGACCATTCCACCCTGGCCTCCGTGGAATTCGAGGTTTTCGAATCGAAAGCGGGGATGGCCGAAATGCCGGATCCGAAAAAGGATGGGCCTTTTAGATAATTCTCGAATTCGGAAAAGTCTAGAAAATAATTATAAATAGAAGAGGACACTTCGTTTCCGGATCTCGTCGTCCCATTCTAGAAGTGGGCTCCGGACTGGCAAGGAGGATCACTTCTAGAATCTCGAAGGTCCAGATTTGGCTTGCTCGGGACTTTTCGCCCGGTATTTTGGAAAGGAAATGGTATTTCGCCGCAAACTCGCGATCGGTTTTCTTCTGTTTTCTTTCCTCCAAATCGGTTCCTGTTCCCGGCCGAATGAGGCGCCTTTGTATCAGATTCGCTTAAACGACTGGGAAGGAAATCCTCATAGTTTTTCGGAATACCGCGGGCAAGTTTTGGTATTGGATTTCTGGGCGAGCTGGTGTGAACCTTGCAAAAAGGCCGTTCCGGTGGTGGAAGCCTTGAGAAAAGACCTTGCCGGAAAGAATGCGCAAGTGTTCGGGATCAATACGGAAAACGATCTTACCGTGCCTGAGATCAAAAAGGCTGCAAAGGATTTCGGAATGGATTATCCTAGCTTTTTGGATCCGGAATGGAAGTTGGTCCAGCTTCTAAAAATCGAAGGACAACCTGCTCTATTCGTTTTTAGCGCCTCGGGAAAACGTCTGCATTCCCAATACGGAATTTCCGAGAAGGACTTACCCGTTCTACAAGGGAGGATCAGAAATTGGCTGGAAGCGCCGTAAAACGGTTGATTGTGGCTAACGGGCTTATGAAATAACTTCCGTTTCAGGTTCCGGAACCCCAAAAAAAGGATTTATCTCTCAGGTTCTACTTTTAACCTGGGGGGGCATGCCGGGTTCCCCGGGACGCATAGAATAACCCCTTAGTAAATCAGGAGATTTATGATTCATGGCTGAGAATCTCGCCCAATTGTTCCGTGAGGCTGCGGAAAAATACAAAGACCAACCCGCTTTTTACTCCAAGGACGCCCAGAAAAACTATCATCCGGTCACCTACGGTCAGTTGTACGATTATGGTTTGAATTTGGCGGAAGCACTTATCGATTTAGGAATCAAATCAAGGGAGCATGTGGGTCTTTTGGCCGATAATCGCTTGGAGTGGATTATCGCCGACTACGGGATCATTATGTCGGGTGCCGCGGACGTCCCTCGCGGAACGGATATTACGGATTCGGAAATCGTTTATATCATCAGCCATTCCGAGTCGGAAGTAGTCTTTATCGAAAACGACAAGATGCTGGAAAAGTTCAATCGGAACAAATCCCAGCTTTCGAAAGTAAAGACAATCATTATGATGGATCGGGAATCTACCGCTCCCGGAATCCTGAAGCTGTATGATCTGATTGAAAAAGGAAAACAGCTTCGCGCAGGCGGTTCTCGGAAGGCGGAAGAGCGGGTTGCAGGAATTCAACCGAACGACCTATTCACCCTGATTTATACGTCCGGAACCACCGGGCTACCGAAAGGGGTTCAGTTGATGCATTCCAATATGATGCACCAGGTGCTGAACGTGACTCCGATGCTGAAGATCAATGCGGAAGCCAGACTTCTATCGATACTACCGGTATGGCACGTATTCGAAAGAGTGGTCGAATATGTTTGCATCAGCATAGGGGCGGCCACCTATTACACGAACGTAAGGGACTTGAGACAGGATTTGGCTACGGTAAAACCTACGTTCATGGGATCGGCTCCCCGCCTCTGGGAGAACATTTACAACGGAATTTATACGAGGATCAACGATCCCGGACAGACCCCTGCATTGCGGAGAGGGTTGTTCAAAATCGCATATTTCTTTTCCGACAAAAAGAATGCGGCAGCACGTTTTCTTTCCGGCAACGAAGTGGATTATCATGGGCGGAGCTCGATCATATCCGTATTTTACGGAATACTAATGGTTATACAGTTCCTTTTGACCGGGCCGTATACTCTGACCGTGTTGACCGCGATCGCGGCATACGCGTTGGCGCCCACAGAATTGTCTTTCTTAAGTTTGCCACTCTATGCGGTTTCGGCATTGGCACTGTTCCTGAACAGCGCCACCTTGGACAAGGTGGTTCTGTCCAAGATTCGAACCGCTACCGGCGGAAAACTCAAAGCGTCCATTTCCGGCGGAGGCGCTCTTCCTAGACACGTGGACGAGTTCTTCAATAATATCGGGATCAAGGTGCTGGAAGGATACGGTATGACGGAAACCTCGCCGGTATTGTCGGTTCGGACCTTCCAAAAATTGATTATCGGTTCCGTCGGATCTATCGTGCCGAAGACGAATCTGCAAATCCGGAACGACAACAACGAAGTACTGACCGAAGTGGACGAGAACGGACACATCACGAAAGGGATGTTGGGCCGGAAAGGGGTCGTTTTCGTAAAAGGACCCCAGGTCATGAAAGGGTATTTCAAAAACGAAGAAGCGACTGCCAAGGCGTTGGTCGACGGTTGGATGAATACCGGCGATATGGGCATGATCAATTTCAAGAAGACCCTGACCTTGACCGGCCGCGCGAAGGACACCGTCGTTCTTATGGGTGGAGAAAATGTGGAGCCCGTTCCGATCGAAAATAAGCTCCAGGAATCTCCCTATATCAGCCAGTGTATGGTGATCGGTCAGGACCAGAAAAATTTGGGAGCCATCATCGTCCCGGACTTCGAAAAATTAGGAGAGTGGGCCAAAGAGAACGGCGTAGAGTTTTCGGATAAGGAGAAATTCATCGAAAATCCGAAAGTAACGGATTTCTTCCGTAAGGAGATCAAAAACCTGAACAACGCAAAGAACGGTTTTAAATCCTTCGAGCAGGTTACCCCTTTCTTTCTGATCACAAAACCGTTCGAAGTCGGCGACGAGTTGAACAATATGTTGAAGATGAAGCGACATGTGATCGCGGAAAAATACGCCGATAAGATCAAAAAGGTATATACGGACAAATAGTCCTCTCTCCTTTACGTTTCAGAAAAGATCGAAAGCCCGCGTAGACTCGCGGGCTTTTTTTTACCGTCAACTCGGCAAAACGTACCGATAGGTTTGGTATGAGTCACGCACTTACGCGTTCTGCGGTATTCGAGCCCTATGGGCATTCCGATGTCTATGCTCTAGACAACCTGTATTTCTCGGCTTTCAAGCATCCGGAAGTCTGGGATTTCTCCCGCATACGGGAACTCTCCGTTTTGAATTTGGCATTTTTGGCGGCTCGGGGGGAACTCGCAGCCTCATTAGGCAAAGAGATCCGAGTGCAAGGACTTACCTCCGGATTTAAAAAGGGGTTTTGCAGAATCGAAGGGAAGGAGGAACTCTCTGGAATCGATTTCGACATTTTTCTTCCGACGATTTTGGGAGGAACTCCGTCTCTCGTCTTTTCGAGGATCGAGGGGCCTGCGGATTCCGTTTCGATCTTTCCGGGCATGGCGGGAAAAGGCTTTCAGTTGATCGGGAATTGGAAGGAACGGAATTATAGAATTCTGTTTCTCACCGGAGAGGAGATGGAAAGGGATTTGCCGGGATTACTCGAGTGGGTCAATGAAATCTCTTCCGCTTCCGACCTACGAGGCAGCTTTTATTGCCGTACGGAAAAACAATCCTATCTCCAGTTTTTAAAGGGAAAGGAAGAGGTTTGCGCCATTTTTTTGCAGGAAAAGGAAAGAAGCCATTTTCCTTTTCTGTTCCTTGCTATGGAATACATTCAAGAAACGGAAAAAAAGACGAACTAGAGCGAAAAGAACTGGTTTCGATCTATTCTAGATGCTTGCTAAATAAGAAGGCTTCGATCGCTTCGTAGTCCTCCAATTCGGATAATTCCAAAACCTTCCTGAGTAAAAAGTCCGCCTGTTTGAGACTAACGGAGGCCAGAATATTCCGGATAGCTCCGACGAAGGGAAGAGAGACGGACATCTCCCGAAATCCCAATCCGATCAATAAAATCGTAAAATTGGTATCCGAAGCGATTTCGCCGCAGATGCTCAAGGGTTTTTCGTATTTCCAGGCCGTGCTTATGATTTGATGCAAAGCGCGTAAGAAGGAGATATGAAACGGATTGTAAAGGCCGGACACGTTCACGTTATTTCGGTCGACGGCCATCAGATACTGGAGCAAATCGTTCGTTCCGACGGAAAAAAAATCCACCTCCTTGGCGAGAACATCCATAGAGGCCACGGCGGAAGGAGTTTCCACCATGATTCCGATTTTGATTTTCCGATTGAACTTCTCCTTTTTAGCGTTTAATTCCCTTTTGCATTCCTCCAGCAATTCCTTCGTTTTTTTGATTTCCGACAGGTTGGTAACCATCGGAAGTAGAATGCTCAGGTTCCCGAAAGAAGACGCCCTTAAAATCGCGGTGAGTTGTTCCTTAAACCAATCCGGGTTCTGCAGACTGTACCGGATTCCGCGGTTTCCTAAAAACGGGTTTTCCTCGATTTCTCCCGTAGAGAATTTATCCGCGCCTATGTCGAAAGTACGGATGTATACGGGGTTCGGATCCAAGCCTTCGGTAATCCGTTTGTAGGCTTGGAACTGTTCCTCTCCGGATACGTTGCTGTCCTGGTATTTTAGGAACAAGGACTCGGATCGGAACAGTCCGACTCCATCCACTTCCATTTTTCTCGCCTGTTCCCAGTCTGCATCCGATTCCAGATTGCATTTTAGGCGGATCCTGACTCCGTCCTTGGTGATCGATTTTCTTTTCTTTTGGGATTTGTCCTCCGATTGGATGGGGGACGAGGCTCCGTAATACTTCACTTCTTCTATCGTAGGAGAACGGACCATAAGACCGTTTTCTCCGTCCAGAAAGACGTACTCGTTATCCTTTACGCTTCCATAAAATTGTTTTAGCCCGACGATGGTGGGAATCCCGTAATTGCGGGCCAGGATAGCCATGTGTCCCGTTTTTCCGCCGAGATCCGTGGCGATCCCTCGTATCCTGGCCTTATTCATAAGAATCATTTGGGAAGGAGTGAGTTCTCTCGCCACCAGGATCACGTCTTCCGAAAGGTCCGCGAGGAAGGAAACCTCCTCTTTTTTATCCAATAGGTTTTCCAGAATGCGGTTCGAAATATCCTTTAAATGGTCGACTCTTTCCCGAAAAAAAGGATTCTCCATTCTACTGAATTTTTCGGACCATTCTCGCAGGGAATTTTCCACTGCAAGGAAGGCGTTTTCGCTGTGGTTTTGAATTCGGTCCCGAAAGGAATTCGACAGGGTCGGATCGTCCATCAGGACCACCTGAGTTTCCAGGATCTCCTTGAATTCCTTGTCTTCCGATTTTTCCCGAAGTTTATTTACGATTTCTTTAAGTTCTTTTCGGGAAGTAGAAACTGCTCTTTCTAGACGGGACAGTTCCTTTTCCACTTCGGATTCGTGAACGTAAGCGCCGTGCGCGAGATGTCTTTTTTTTGTTCCGATCTTGACGCATCGACCGTAAAAGCGCCCCGGAAAGGCGATGATACCTGGATAAGTCGTTCGTCTACTGCCGTTCATAGGGGAAAATTTCCGCGAAGGTTAGGAATACCCACGCTTTCCGGATCCGACAAGCTTTTTTAACGGGAACAAACCGACCGCAGACGGATCCCTTCAAACTCGGAGAAAGGGTTCCTGCGATCGGTGCCCGATCGGGAAAATGAGATTAAACCGCTGCGGCTTTTCTCTTGAAGAGGGGAATGCGACGGCTTTTGTATTTACCCAGTTCGTTTCCTGTTTCGGAACTCATGACCAGCTTGGCCATGGAAACATCCAGGGCATGGCCTGCCTTGGACGCCAAATAGTGCCCGATAATCGGTCTCCCAGCGATGGACAAATCTCCGACCAAATCTAGAATCTTATGCCGAACGCATTCGTTTTCGTATCTGAGAGATTCGTTGAGATACCCGTCTTGGGTCAGGACGATCGCGTTGTCCAGAGAACCACCCATCGCCAATCCTTTTGCTTGCAAGGCCTCTACGTCCTTCAAAAAACCGAAGGTCCGAGCGGGCAGGATTTCCTTCTTGAGTATCTCCCGGTCCAGCCGAATCGTTATGTTTTGTCCTTTAAGAAGCGGGTGGGGGAAATCTATCGTGTAGGTAACTTTCCATTCGTCGCTGGGAAGGATGACTAGGTACTTGTCCCCGTCCACGACCCACATGGGGTTTTTCACATAGATCGGTTCCTGGGTTTCTTCGAATTCCGTATATCCGGCTGCTTCGAAAGCCTCCAAAAACGGAAGGGAAGAACCGTCCATGATCGGTACTTCCACGGAGTCGATTTCCAGAATCATATCTGTGATTCCTAAGGAAAAGACTGCCGCCATCAGATGTTCCACCGTCTGGACCCGGTACTGTCCGTCCCCTAGGGTGGTGGCATTACTCGTGTCGACTACGTTACTGAGCTCTACGGGAATCGATGCCTTATCTTCCCCTTTTCTGTATTCGAAAATAATTCCCGTTCCAACCGGGGCAGGGTGGGCGATGAGATTCACTTCTTTTCCGGAGTGTAGCCCGATCCCTTTCATTCTAACTGTTTCTTTAAGAGTTTTTCTATGTTCCGTGAAATTCATCGGTTCCTATCCAAGAGAGTCACTTCGCTTCCTTGCACTCAGATTGTTTTCCGGGCTTTTCTCCGAGTTGGAAAAATAGCCCTTTCGTATTATAAAAGCAACTTCCATGCCAATGCGATTTAAAAACGGCTTCCTGAAAGAGACTATAACCAAGGTTTAAGTATAAAGGAGACATAATTCGCAAGAAATTTCCGCTGCTCTGTCTCTTTTCTGCAACAGTGTTGTTTTAGAGAGACAGAATTCAGGATTCGGAATTTTCCCTGCGTTTTAGGGTTTCTAATCCCACTTTTCGAAGCCAAGGCATTCTGGAATCTTATTTTTGATACTTGGTCGGGCGAAAAAGCATAAGAAATTCGTTCTTTTCCGGGCTTTACCAGGGGATTTCTTCTCCCGTTTGGTGTAAGAATTTGCCGCTGCTAAAAAGGGTGCAGTTCTCGATCTGTCGGAATAAACCTTCTGCGGCTTCTCTGGGAGGGATTCCCCGATTTCCGGTCATTCCGGTTGCCACCATCCCGGGATGGAGAATGGCTACGGAGATGTTTCTGGCCTTCAGGTCTCTCGCCAAGGAGACAGCTCCGGCGTTTAGTGCGGCTTTGGACATTCTATAGCCGTAATATCCGCCGGAAGAATTGTCGCCTATCGAACCCATTCTGCTCGTAATAAAAGCGATCTTTCCTCCGTCCTGGATCTTGCTTAAAAGGGTATGGGTGAGTCGGATCGGGGCCAGGGCATTGATTAAGAATTGGGTTTCCAATTCCTGAAAATCGACGCTTTCCAGATTGTCCGGAATTAAAATGCCCGCGTTATTGATCAGAAGGTCCAGAGAAGAACCGGAGATTTCGTTCGCTAAGGAATCGAAGCTCCTTGCATCCCCTAGATCCAACCCTTCGAAAATTCGAACCTTCAATCGACGTAAGGGTTCCGACGCTTTTCTACAGGCTGCGAGAACTTCGGTACCGTTCTCGGAGTAAACTCTAGCGAGCTCAAATCCGATTCCTCGGTTGGCTCCGGTGATTAAGGCACGTTTCATACAAAGAAAATCCGGTTTTTTTAGGCTGAATTGTATTGGTCAATAATAGGCTGGAAGGTCGGAATCCGGTTGACGAGTCAGGAAATTAATTTCTAATTACCGCGATATGCAGTACCAGATTAGCCACAAACCGTCCTTCTCCCTATTGAAATTGAGACTTGGGCCGGGTCAATCCATTAAATCGGAAGCGGGCGCCATGGTTTATATGAGCTCCGGCATGGGAATCGAAACCAAGATGGGGAGCGGTTTCTTATCCGCTTTGTCCAGAAAATTCCTAGGTGGAGAATCCTTCTTTTTTAATACGTATACGGCTCCTTCAAAAGGCGGAGAAATCGGACTGGCTCCGGAATTACCGGGAGACATCATAGAGATAGACCTAAGCGGAAAAAGCATTTTCGTAGAAGCGGGAGCTTATCTCGCTTCCGATGAAGGAATTCAGGTAGTATCCAAATTCGGAGGCCTTCGTTCCCTTTTCGGCGGTGAAGGGCTTTTCTTACTGGAATTGTCCGGGAGCGGTAAGGCGTTTTTAAGCGCTTACGGTTCCATTTTTCCGATCTCTGTGGACGGGGCTTATACGGTGGATACGGGGCATATCGTGGCCTTTGATCGCTCTCTTCAATTTACCGTAGGAAAGGCAGGTGGAAGTTGGAAGTCCACATTCTTTAGCGGAGAAGGTTTGGTCGCAAATTTTTCGGGAACGGGAACGATTTGGATCCAGAGTCGAGTGCCTTCCGGCTTCATCGGCTGGTTGACCCGTCTTCTTCCCGTATGACCCAATCCATTGACAAGGTAGCATTATGAATATCGATATCTTATACAAACCATCCTACAGCGTGGCAAAAATCAATTTGGATTCCGGCGAATCCATTAAGGCGGAAGCCGGTGCGATGATGAGCATGAGTTCCCACTTGGGAATAGAGACCCACAAGGCCCAGAAAGGAGGATTTATGAAATCCTTAAAGGCGGCTTTTTTAGGGGGGGAATCCTTTTGGATGAATACGTTTTCGGCGGCTCAACCGGGGGAATTGCTGTTGGCGCCCACTCTTCCGGGGGATATCGAAAAATTGGATTTGAACGGGACCATATACGTGCAGTCCAGTTCCTTTTTGGCTTCTTCGCCTTCCATCGAAATGGATACGAAGTTCCAAGGAATGAAAGGGTTTTTTAGCGGAGAATCCCTGTTTTTCCTGAAACTTTCCGGAGCCGGAGCCTTGTTGATCGCCAGTTACGGAGGAATCGAGGCCCTATATGTGGACGGAGAGTTTATCGTAGATACGGGGCACATCGTCGCCTTCCAGGAAGGTTTAGATTACAAAATTACGAAATTCGGCGGCTGGAAATCCTTCTTTTTCGGTGGGGAAGGACTTGTGGCGAAATTCAGCGGAAAAGGAAGACTCTGGATCCAAACCAGAAATGTACCTACCCTCGGGGCTTGGTTCCGGTCGGAACTTCCCCCTAAGAAAAGATAAGGACGGACTCTCAGATGAAATTCGAAATATTAGCAAAACCAGATTTTCCCGTGTTGAAGGTTTCCTTGGAAAACGGAGAATCCATACGCGCGGAATCGGGTGCCATGGTTGCAATGGCGCCTAACGTTAAAATGGAAACGAAGGCGGAGGGCGGAATATTCGCTTCGGCAAAAAGGGCATTACTCAGCGGGGAATCCTTTTTCCAAAATACCTTTTCCGCGGAAGGAAAGGGCGGAGATCTGTACCTTACCTCCGAAACTCAAGGGGATTTGGAACATCGTTCCCTAAACAACGAAGACTTGATATTAAGCAGAGGGGCGTACGTCGCGGGTTCGACCGGGTTGGTGATAGACAGCAAATGGGGAGGATTCAAAGGATTCTTTTCCGGAGAAGGTCTGTTCTTCTTAAAAGTAAGCGGAACCGGAGATCTATTTTTTTCCAGCTTCGGAGCCATTCATACAGTCGATGTGGACGGGACTTATATCGTGGATACCGGCCACATCGTGGGCTTCGAGACCACTTTGGATTACCATATAGACAGGATCGGAGGATTGAAATCGTTGTTTCTGTCCGGCGAAGGGTTAGTCGCTAAATTTTCCGGCAAAGGGAAACTCTATGTGCAATCTCGAAACCAAAATTCCTTCGCCGCTTGGGCGGACGGATGGCGACGAGTGGAGAAATCCTCTTCGTCCGGAGGGGATTGAAATCAACTTCTCCCTGGATATCCGATCACGTCCATGAAGGCGGACACGGAAAAAACCGCCTTGCCTGGACCCGGGTCTCCGTAGCCTGGAGGTACAGGTAAGTTATATTTTTCGAATGTAGATTTCCAAACGGTCAATAATTCGCAGAAATATTCCAACGGAGGTCCGGGTTGCGTACCCAATGTGGTGTATGGTTCGGGGCACCAGGCCGTAAAACGGGGCATGATTCCCTTGGACATGAAAAAGTCCAAGCCCTCACCGGTGGATTGGACTGCTTCTTTGACAGTGGAGAATCCCCAGGGTTGTGAGAGTTCCACCCCGCCTACGAAATTCGGAATCACATAGGAAGGACCGAAGATTTCCGCGGAGTCCACGATTCTGCGGATCCATGTATCTCGTCCGATGTACGACTCCTTGCCGGGACAGATCTTTTTGAAGAGTTCTTTGTCCCAGACCTCGTAGTTCGGATGATAAACTCGGATCCCCGCGTCCTTGAATTTTTTACAGTCTTCCTTTTCCCAAGCTTGGGATACGATTTTTCCCATCCATCTACCGGGGAACTTGTCCTCTATGGCCTTGGCGTATTCCAGATAGAAATCGATTTCGTTCTTTTTCTTTAAAGATGTGATGACGGAACCGCCGGTAATCGTATAAACCTTGGCAATCCGATCTTCCGCGTCGATCCAGGACAATACTTCCAAAAGATCTTCCACATCCTTAACTCCGGTGTACGGACGGCCTGCATTTTTCTGCTGTCTGTAATTGTGATTGATATCGCAATACGCGCACTCTTCGTCTTTTCCGAAGTACTGGCAATTTCGGAATACCGTCAAATAGATCAGATACCCCCATTCTATCACCGGAGCGATTTCGCCCGGAAACTTTCCCGATTTCGTTTTGTGTCTGTACCAAGCCGGCTTGGGAGGATATTCCAACTGTCCTAAAAAAGTATCGTTTAAATAGAGTCCCGGTCCCCCTTCTCCCGTTTGTCCCGGAGGAATGCGTCGGACCTTGTAAGGAGACTCGGGGTTGTTTCGAGTGGAAACGACCGTGGGCAGAAGATGAAAATAACCCCCGGTAATCTTGATCTCTTCGGGAGCTTTGGAATCGGCGCCTTCCTTGAGGTCGGCTAGAGGAATATGATCGAAAGAAAAGATGAAATAATCCTTGGTCTTGTAGTCTCCCTCCACCAAAAAGGATTCCGGTAAAAAATGGATCCCTTGTCTGAGGATGTCCTGTTTTACGATCGCTTCCAAGGGGATCGTACGGTATTTCCTCTCCATTTCCTCTAAAAGAGCTACGGAAGATTCGGGACGCAAGGTACTACTGGCATTCATCTTAACGACAGACTGTTTTTCCGTTAGGTTTTGGCATCTCGTTTTTCCGTTTTTTTCGCGTTGACCCACACCCTTTTCGGGCCAATCTTTCCGAATGATTTTGCGGAATACCGGTATTTTGGTTCTCCGTTTGCTTCTTCTCGGAATGATCTGCATGTACGTTTCAGACATCGGCGCGGAAAAACGAAAGATCCGTACTGCGGGCGCCAAGCCGAACTGGTCGGATATTTCTTGGATCCAAGTCGCCTCCGGATTCAAGGAACCCACGGATTTACAATTTCTTCCCGGCTCAGACTCCAAGTTGGTTGTACTGGAAAAAAAGGGGAGGATCTGGCTCTTCGATCTAAAAACGAAAGAAAAGACTTTGGTTGCGGACTTCGTGGGGAATGTGGAAACGAGATCCGAAGAGGGTTTGCTCGGACTGGCCTTTTCTCCCGATTTCGCCCGAAATCGGTCCTTCTATGCCAACGTAGTCTCCAAGGAAGCGGGGAAGGACCAAACCTTGATTCTAGAATTCGAATGGAAGAACGAACGAATCCTGACTTGGAAGGATCGAAAACGGGTTTTACTCAGAGTCGATCAACCTTATTCCAACCACAATGCGGGACAGTTAGCGTTCGGGCCTGACGGAAAATTGTACATAGGTTTCGGAGACGGCGGAGCGGCAAACGATCCATTATTGCAGGGACAAAATCCGTCTACGTTTTTGGGAAGTCTCATCCGGATCGAACCGAATTCGGAAAGCTCAGGGCCGCCTTACAGAATTCCGAAAGACAATCCTTATCTGAATAAGCCCGGCTTTCTTCCCGAGGTTTGGGCGTACGGACTTCGAAACCCTTGGAGGTTCTCTTTCGATCGTAAAACGGGAGAATTGTATCTCGCAGATGTGGGACAAAATGAATTCGAAGAAATCGACCTGATCGTAAAAGGAGGCAACTACGGATGGAACATCAAAGAAGGTTTCCATTGTTTTCGGAACAACCAGGATTGCCAAAAGCCCGGAATCTTGGATCCGATCTATGAATACGATCACAAGACCGGTCAGTCTATCACAGGCGGCTATGTGTACAGAGGGGAGCAACTTCCGATTTTAGAAGGGAAATATATTTTCGCAGATTTCGTTTCCGGCAAAATTTGGGCTCTGCAAAAGAATCCGGAAGGAAAAACGAACGTTCGAGAAATCGCAAGTCTCGGAATGTCGATCAGCACATTCGGCCAAGACGCATCGGGCGAGATGTATTTTGCCGATTTTAGCGTAGGAAATATTTATCAATTGGTAAAAAAAAATTGAAATAAATTGAAAAACAGAATTTTTTGAATGTTAAACCATATAGGTCGGGCCGCTCCACCGCAGGTCCGGTAAATCTCGATCAAGAAGGATAGGATAGGGGTATGAAAAATTATATTTCCGTTGCATCGGCCGTCCTAGCGATCGGTCTGTTAGCATCCGGAGCTTGCAAAAAGCCTGCAGAAAAAGCAGAAACCGCGAGCGCAAAACAGAGCGAGCCCACGGCAGTCATCGTTTTCAGTATTGGAGAATCCAAAATCCAACATGCTGACCTGACGGAAGAGAAGGCAGGATTAGGAGCCTCTTTGAAATCAGGAGACAAGCTTGTTACCAAAGCAAAAGCGAAAGTGGATATCCAGTTCGCAGACGGATCCGCGATTCGGATTTCCGAAAACTCGCAACTCGAGTTCGCGACTCTCGCTTTAAATGCGAAAGGCAATACGGATACCCGCTTGGCCCTCGTTTCGGGAAAAGTGTTTGCAAAAGTCAACAAGGCTAGCAAGGACGATCAGTTCTCCGTAATCACTCCGACCGCGATCGCAGGCGTGCGTGGAACTTCTTTCTTGGTGGATCGCACCAAACCGGATAAATCCGTAATTAAAGTATTGGAAGGATCCGTAGCGGTTTCTCCTCGCGTAAAAGCCTTGGAAGGTCTGAGCGACGAAGAAATCGACGCGAATGCCGGCTTAAAGAAAGTGAAGGAATCTTTGGAAAAGGCTGAAATCGTTCTCGAAAAGAATGAATCCTCCCTTGTAAAAGCATCCGATAAGGCGTTCGGTACCAACGATACCGCTAAAGTGGCGGCTCTGGACAAAGACATTCCGAAAGCGGTCACCAAATTGAATGGAGCAGGGATTTCCAAATCCGAAGAGCAAGAGATCAATACGATCGTAACCGTGGACAAAGGAACTGCGGATAAGATCGTAAAATTGAACGAGGAAAACGCTTCCGGAAAACTGGACGAGAAGAGCGCAGCGGTCAATGAAGCCGAGCGTAAGAAAGTAGAGGAAGAGCTGGCAAAACGCCAAGAAGAAGAACTCAAACGCTTCAAAAACGTATTGGTTTCCGCTCCGAAAGACCTCAAAACCAAACAAGACCTCGTCAACTACTATGAGAAGTTGGAAAAAATCGTAATGGCAGACGGTACTTCCTTTATCGGAGCAATCGTCGATCAGCAAGGAAGCACGATGATCGTTCATACCGAGCAAGGTATCAAACGGATCAATCAGGCTGATGTGCAAGAGGTCATTTACGACTTCCAAACTAAGACCAATCTCTAATCCGCAAGCCTAAAGAATTGGTGGAAAAATCCCGGTTGTCCGAAAGGGCATCCGGGTTTTTTCTTTTTTGCCCTTCTTAGCCGTTCGTCGGGGAAGGGTTTTCTATAGTAGGGTCGTAAAACGCCTTGTTTTTCGGAAATTTGTCGGAAATTCCCCAACTTTCTCGTCAAAAATGAAAAACGAAACCGCGCCTGCGAAAGCAGGAGGTGCGGGCGCGCATTCGCGTGTTCCGTTTTTTAAATCGATATTCAACGATCTTTTAAGGAGATTCGAATGAAGGGACTTTCCCAGATCCGACTCGTAATGGCTTGTTTCATCCTATGTTCTTCGACGCTTTTTGCTCAGGACTCGGACTCGGAGACGAAGCCTACGCCGAAATCCCAGACGCAACCTACGAGACAGAGCACAGGCTCCGGAAAAAATACCTCCGCCAATCCCGCGGGCAAAAAAACGGATTCCGAAGAAAAAACGGGAACTACGGCGGATCTATACGTAAATTCTAAAGTGGCCTTTGAGCTTACTTCCTCGGATGACGCTTCCAAAGTGGATTTTATGGAGTATAAAATCGGGGAAGAGGAATTCGTAACGTATACTTCCCCCATTTTCATCGCGAACGAAGGGATCGTAAAAGTCAGTTACCGGGCAGTGGATAAGGTAGGCAATAAGGAGAACCCGAAAACCCTAACCGTTTTGGTGGACAATACTCCTCCGAATCTCAAGATCAACCCGAGTCATCCCGTTTTTTCCTCACGGGACCAAAGTTACTCCTCGAAAGACGTTACCTATACGATCCTAGCCACGGACAATCTTGCCGGTATTAAGGAAGTGAAGTTTTCCGTAAACGGCGGAGAGTTCAAGACTTACGATAACCAACCGATCCGATTGGACAAATTGGGTGTGAATACCCTAAAGTATTTTGCGACGGATAAATCCAATAATACGTCCCAAGAAGGGATATTCGTCGTAACGACTGACTTTGAAAAACCCGTCGTATCTATCCAGCAAAACATTCCTTTGGTTTCCGTGGATTCCAAATTGTACACGAAAAAAGGAAATTCCTTTTTTCTAAAAGGAAACGACCAGTTTTCCGGGATCAAACAACTGATGGTGAAGGTGGACGGAGCCTCGGAATGGTCCGTTTATAAGGATCCGATTTCGGTGACTGCTCCCGGGCAACATACGATAGAAGCCAAATCAGTGGATAACGTAGGAAACGAAAGTGATCCGCAAAAATTGACCTTCACACTGGATCTCACTCCTCCCGAAACGAAAATCCGGCAGGTAGAGGTGAAATCGGACGCAACTTCTCCTTCTAGCGCTAAGCCGGCGGGAAAATAATTCATGATAGGATCGGATCTTGACGGAATCGAGGTCCGGCCCTTTACTTTCTAGATTCTAAGGTATCGTCCCAGAGACGCAGGATCGTATTTACCGTTTCTTCCGCATCTAGAACCAGGACTTTGTTGCGGTAAGCGACTAAAAGTTTCCCTTTTCCGAACTTTCGGATTTCGGCCCATTCCGCCCGGAATCCGCTGACCAAATTCAAAGATTCTACAAGTAAGGATTTGATCTCCGTCTTAGAGACCGGACCTTCTTTTTTAGAGAGAAAGGAAAGGAGAGAGTGAAATAAAATTTTAGAGATTTCCCCCGGATCGCAGGAGTCCTCTCGGCTAGACGGATGTTTCGATCCTCTTAGTTCCCGTTCCATGAGATCTGTTCGTCGGCGTGGTAGGAGCTTCTAACCAAAGGGCCAGAAAAGACGTTCCGAAATCCAAGGCCGAGCCCGTATTCTTTTAGTTCCCGAAAAACTTCCGGAGAAACATATTCTTTTACCGGATGGTGAGAAGGAGTCGGTTGAAGGTATTGTCCCAAGGTCACCATCTGGACGCCGGAATTCCGCAAATCCGTAAGAGCTTCCCGAATTTCTTCCTTCGATTCCCCCAACCCCAAGATCAGACCGCTCTTCGTCAAAAAGCCTCTATCGGAGGCATGTTTCAATACTTCCAGGGAGCGATCGTACCGTTTTGCGGGTGCGATCTCTGGAAATAATTTTTTTACAGTTTCTATATTATGGTTCAAAATGTCCGGTTTACAAGAATAGATGATTTCTAGATTTTCCGCCTTTGCTTTGAAATCCGGAACCAATAGCTCGATCTTACATTCCGGAAGCATTGCTCGGATCAGCTCCACCGTTCTCTTATAATGGTTCGCTCCTCCGTCGGGCAAATCGTCCCGGTTTACCGAAGTGATCACCACATGTCGTAAACCTAGAGCCGCCGCGGATTCCGCAACATGCAAAGGTTCCTCCGGATCCAAGGCGAAGGGCTTTCCGAAAGCGACGTCGCAATAGGCACACCTTCTCGTGCAAATATCTCCCCCGAGCATATATGTAGCGGTCTTTCTAGACCAACAATGGTTTAGGTTCGGGCAAGAGGCGCTTTCGCAGACAGTATGCAACCCTTTGGCATCCAAGGATTCCCGAACGAAACCTACGGGATTGTTTTTTTCCCGGAAAGGGAGCCTCACCTTCAACCAATCCGGTTTTTCTGGCGCCTGGAGATTGGACGCGGTTCTGGGTTTTTTCTTGAGAGGGTTCACTGCTTCTAGACTGACCCTGTCCTTTTCGCGGTCAAGTGTTTTGGGTAGCCGTAAAATCCATGTTTCCTATTCTGGAAGGAATTCGGATATTTTTTCTCCGGGAAAACAGGAAGGGACATTTTGACGGGAAAGCAGGGAAGAGGGGAGAAGGGTTTTTCCCCGCCTTCGGACGGGATTCGGATCAACCGTTTCCTGGCGGATTGCGGTTTCGGATCGCGGCGCAAGGTGGAAGAGCTAGTCCAATCCGGCAAAGTTTCCTTGAACGGTAAGACGGTACTGGATTTGAGTACTCGGATCCGTCCAGAAACCGACGAAGTGTTCGTGGGAGGAAAAAAGGCGATCCATAGAACCGGATCTGTTTTTCTTGCATTGAACAAGCCGCCCGGTTACCTTTGCTCTCACGGGGATCGATTCCACAATCATACGGTTTTCGAACTATTGCCCGCTAAATTCGGACATTTAGCGATTGCCGGCAGATTGGATTTGGATTCGAGGGGGCTATTGCTTCTTTCCGACGACGGGGAATTCGTTCAACGGATCAGTCATCCTTCCCGTTCCATGGAAAAGGAATACGAAGTAATCGTCAGCGAACCTGTTTCCGTATCCGAAACAATCCGAACGTTTCAAGAAGGAATCCATGACGAAGGAGAAATCCTAAAAGCGGAGTCGGTCGTACCCGCGGCCAAGGGATCGGAAGTCTTTCAATTCAGGATCGTATTGAAACAGGGTAGGAAAAGACAGATTCGCCGGATGTTTGCGGCTCTCGGTACGAGAGTGCAGGACCTCAAGAGAGTTCGCATCGGAAATCTAAGACTAAAAGACCTCGGGCTCCAAGAAGGGCAGTATGCAGAATTGGATCCCGATCATTGGAGACCATGAATTTTACTAGTTTAGAATTTTTATTCTTTTTCGGGGCGGTTTTTTTCATTTATTGGAATCTTCCCGATACTTGGAAACGTCATTTTCTGATTTTGGCTTCCTCCGTTTTTTACGGGTTTTCCTCTTGCCCTTTTTTAATCCACTTATGGATCGTCATCTCGATCAATTGGCTTCTACTTCGCTTCTTTCTACAAAAAAAATGGTACTTACCGGTTTCCATCGGGTTCAACGTACTCAACCTGGCCTTTTTTAAATATTTCTATTTTTTAACGGACCTGATCGGCATCGCATTCGGAATCCCCGAACTTCAGAATAAAACCGGTTTGGACGCTCTTTTTTCCAAGGCGCTCGGATGGGCAGGATTCGAAGTGGTTCTTCCCCTTACGATCAGTTATTATACCTTCCAATTGATCTCTTTGGCGGTGGATCGAAAGAAAGGAACCATAGAATCGGATGTTACGTTTTCCTCTTTGTTATCCTTCGTCCTACTCTTTCCAGTAATGATCGCGGGCCCCATACTCAGGTTCAACGACGTATCCTCGCAATTCTCCTCTCCTAAAATGTCTCGGGAAGACATGACCGACGGTCTTTGGTTGCTCCTATTCGGGGTTTTGAAAAAATCGGTGCTCTCCGTACTCATGACCGGGTCGATTTTCCCGGTATTCGGCGAGCCGGCGGTCTTTTCCGGCTGGGCTTTGCTACGTACGATCTACTTTTTCGCGATCTATCTATATCTGGACTTTTCCGGTCTTACGGACATCGCCAGGGGTTTAGGAAAGTTATTGGGATTACAGCTCCCCCAGAATTTCAAGGCGCCGTTTTTCATGAACGGGTTCGGAGATTTCTGGAGACGTTGGCACCTCACTTTTTCCTTTTGGATCCGCGATTATCTCTATATTCCGTTAGGAGGATCTAGGCAGGGGACGATCCGGACCTGTCTCAATTATTTGGTAGCGTTCGGAATTGGAGGGCTGTGGCACGGAGCCAATACGAATTATCTTCTTTGGGGTTTGTTTACCGGCGCCTATCTTTCCGCGGAGAGAGTGTTTAAGGATTTCGGAATCAAGCTGTTTCCCGAGATCCCGTATCTCAAGAGAGCCGTTACATATTTGTTCGTTCTCCACGTTTATTGTATTTCTTGGATTCTTTTTTTCACTCCGGACGTAAAGACTGCCTTTCATGCGGTTGCACGCATTTTTACTTGGGCATCCGGGCAGGATTTTCCGAATGCGGAGCCTTGCGTCTTCGCGCTATTCATAGCGATGCTGTTCCATTGTTCCGAAGAGTGGCCGGAAAAATTCCGCTTTTCGGAAAGGACTAAGTCGATTCTGCTTCCGATCGCTTGGATTCTCGTCTTGGCCGCACTACCGAACGGGAATGCGGACTTCTTTTACGGACAATTTTAAGGTACAAGGATGAAACGTTTTTATATCTATTTCCCGCTCCTGTTTTTGATCGTTCTGTTTTTCGCGGATAAGATATTCACTTTAGATTATTTTCAGGACTCCTTTTACCAGGAAGGCAACCCGGTATATTATGCGCAGCGCCGGTCCCTATTTCAGAGAATGCTCTCCGATCCGAAAATCAAGGAAAGAAAGCTCGCCATGGCCTTCGGCGATTCCCGAGCTTACGCTTATTCCGAGAAAGCATTCGACGAAAAAATCCGGAAGGAATGGGTTCTCTATAATTTTGCCGGTCCGCAAGCCGTTCCTGCATACGGTTTTTATTGGCTTCGAAAAACCCTGGAATCCGGAGTTCGACCGAAAGCGGTTTTTTATGTGGTGAGTCCCGAGGCTTTCGACGATTCGAAAGGTCTGATGTACGAACCGTTTCTGAGATTGGGTGCGGACGAGGATTTCATTCGGAGGTACTGGAGTCGTTTTTCGGCCGGTGATAAAATGGATCTGATCAAGGAAAAACTTTTCGTATACCGGAAAGTAAAACCTAGCTTCAAACTTTTCTGGAATCGTCTATTGGCGGGAGAATTAGACAAATACAATCCCGCCTTTAACGACGAGAAAGTTCTCTTGGATATGACGAATGGGGAACAGATGGCCTATGCGACTGCGACGAATCGACCGGACAAACTCGCAAAAGACGCGATCCGATTGAAGAGCATTTATTTGTCCGGATTTAAGGTTACCGATTCCCAGTTCTATTTCGTGGAAGAGTTTCTCAAACTTTGCGATGAGAACGGAATTGCCGCCTATGTGATTTGGCCGAGAGTCTTTGACGGATATCGTAAAGGATATTATGAACTCGGCTTAGACCGGGTTTGGTGGCCTAGGATCCGGGAACTTGGAAGGAAATATAAGGCTCGTACTGTGGATATGAACGTTTCCAATTCCTGCGACAAGTATTACGATGCTTCCCACCAGGATATATTCTGTATCGTGGACCAGATCCGTATCCTGATGGACGACTATTACGGAACCAAGCCTCTTCCCTGAAGAAGAAATTCCGTCTTTAGGGTTTTTGAAATTTTCCGTGTAGAAACAGAAAAGCCCGCGATCTTGCGGGCCTTTTTCATATCTTTTCCTCGGATAGGAAAAGAAATTTTACCATTTTAGTTTTTTAGCATCTTCCAGAAATTTCTCCAATCCGATATCGGTTAACGGATGCTTGAATAGCTGCTGGTAAGCGGAGATCGGCATGGTAGCACAATCGGCTCCTCTCAGCGCCGATTCCTTTAAGTGCATGGGGCCGCGGATGGAAGCCGCCAGAATTTTCGTCTCGAAGCCGTAGTTGTCGTAGATTTCCCGGATTTCGGAAATCAGCTCCATCCCGTCCCAAGAAGTATCGTCTACTCGTCCGATAAAAGGGGAAATATATGTGGCTCCCGCTTTGGCTGCGAGAAGCGCTTGGGGAGCGGAAAAGCAAAGGGTTACGTTCGTAGAGATTCCTTTTTCGGTAAGTTTTACGACCGCTTTGAGACCTTCTGGAATCAAAGGGACCTTAATGACTACGTTTTTCGCGATCGCGATGAGTTCATCCGCTTCCTTCAGCATATCTTCGTGTTTCGTTGCAAGGACTTCCGCACTAACGGGGCCGGAAACGATGGAACAAATCTCTTTGATGACGTCCTTAAAGTTACGTCCGGATTTCGCGATGAGGGAAGGGTTCGTGGTAACTCCGTCCAAGAGTCCGTAAGAGGCGATCTCTTTGATTTCGTCCACGTTTGCCGTGTCTAAATATAATTCCACAGTAGGCTCCGATTTTCCAGGAATGATCTAACTGGATAATCGCTTTCGCATGGGATGCGGGTCAATCCGATTTTCGGAAGCGGCCTCTCCGATCCACCGGAGAAAACGGGGGGAAAAGAGGCTTAGGGAATCAGGTCTCTTAACGTTTTGATCTCTTCTGCGGAGAAGAATTCCTTGTATTCCTTTTCGATTTGGAATTTTAATTTCGAACTGAAATAATCCACACGACGGGTGAAAGGTTGCTTTTTAAAGGCTTCCTTCCATTGCACCACGAAACCTCCTTTGGGAGGCACTTCCTTTTCGTTGGTCAATTCCCAGAGGACGGCTCCTCCGATTTTCTTTTCGTCCAAGGTTTCTTTTTTGGGCTTTCCGTACTTATTCTCGAGTTTGCCTTGGACGTCTTTTCCGGGAAGGTAGCGGAAGGAAATTCCGACGGAGAAGAGTTTTCCCGGGTCCGAATGATCCTCTTCTTCGTTCGCAGGCGGAGGATTGGTCTGGGGTTGTTTTTGTTTGGGACGAGAATCCAGCACCAATTTGGGGGTAGAATAAAAGCGATACACGTAAAAGATTCCGTTCCTACGGATCAGAAGAGATCTTTCCTTATCCTCGTTGACGATCTCCACTTTTTCTCCGCTGTCCGGATTCGTAGCCAAAGAAAGGAATTTTTCCCGGACCTGTGCGTAGGTGGCTTCCCAGGGAACTTCCGCAAAACCTTCCAGAGTAGGTCGATTCGCATTCTCTTGCCTACTTTTCGTTCCGTCTCCGGGAAACTGGGCTTGGACGCCCATCGCCGGAAGGAAAATGGAGACGAAAATCGCGGGTAAAGTGATCCCTTTCATAGTAACCCTATCGGCAGAAAAACCGTCTCCGATTAGATTTCTTCCCCGAAATCCTCTTCCTCCCTGGACTTCCTCTCCAGGTGAATTCCTCCGAAACGAACTTTTCCGTTCCATCGTAACACAAGTAGAACCCCTAAAATCGAAATATTCGGGAGAACGAACAAAAACGCGATCTCGTGGTACAATCCGTAAACAGCCAAATTCGAAGCGATGACGGAGAGAAAGATTCCGGAAACGAAAGGCATTTCCTGTTCCAATACCCTCGCCAAAAAGGAACCTTGGCGGAACTGGGCCCCGGAAGCCAAAAGCTCGGAAGATACTCTGGGATAAAACACCAACACGAGCACTGGCATCAGGAAGGACAGGAAGAAATAATTTCCGAACGAGTCCGCATAATGAGGAGATCCGATCAAGCCGCCGGTGAGAGTCCATAGATAGGCAAAAAAGGAAGAGACTCCGAACGCGATCATTCCGTGTTGGAGGCTTCCGTTGGATTCGAAGATCGCAAGCAGTTTGGTAGGAAGGATTCTGAACCAATCGGTCAATTCGCTTTTGTGAAAGGTGTCTTTGCCGCTTAAGAAAAGCAGGGCAAAGTAATAATCGACCAGGACCAGAAAGGCCGAAGAAAAAGCGAAAAAGATCAGGTAGAGAAAGAATTCCATCCTAGTGCCGGAAATGCCTCATGCCGGTAAATACCATAATCAATCCGTGCTCGTCCGCCGCACGGATCACCTCTTCGTCCCGGATGGATCCTCCGGGCTGGATGATCGCTTTGGCGCCTACTTTCGCGATCGCATCGATCCCGTCTCGAAATGGGAAAAACGCATCGCTGGCCACGTAAGAACCTACGACCGATAAACCTACATTCAACGCTTTGGTCGCGCCGAGTTGGACCGAATCCACCCGAGACATTTGCCCGGCTCCGATTCCCAGAGTCGCGTTTTCTTCGGTATAAACGATGGCATTGGATTTGATGAATTTCGCGGCGGACCAAGCGAACATCAGTCCTCGGATGTCCTCTTCCGTCGGTTGCTTTTTGGAAACCACTTTCAGATCTTTTTCCGAAATGGTGGCATAATCCCGGTCCTGCAACAGCATTCCGTGATGGATCGGCCTCAAGTCCATTTCGTCCAGAGCTTCCTGGAAATTTTCGATCTCGATCAATCGGACATTCGGCTTTTTGGAGAAATAATCCAAAGCTTCCTTTTCGAACTTTTGCGCGATGACTCCTTCCACAAAAGTCTCTCCGATCAATTGTGCCAATTCTCCGGACACACGGCCCTTGATTCCGATGATTCCTCCGAATGCGGAAATCGGATCCGTCCTACGAGCAAGACGGAAAGCCTCCAAGGGATCGTCGGCGTAGGCAATTCCGCAAGGATTCAAATGCTTGATGATGCAAACGGTGTTGTCCGGAAGAAGTGCGGAGATGTGAAAGGCGGCATCGAAGTCCAACATATTGTTGAAGGATAATTCCTTCCCTTGTAGCGGAGAAAATTCGCTCTTTGTAAAGAGCGGCTCGTAAAAGGCGGCTCCCTGGTGGGGATTTTCCCCGTACCGTAGCTTCTGTTTCTTGGTGAAGGAAAGATTGAGGATTTCCGGAAATTTTTCTCCCGCCAACTGATTGAACCAGGAGGAAATCGCGGTGTCGTACATGCTGGTATGGGAAAACGCCTTTCTCATCAGTAAAAAGGAAGTATCCGCATCCACGGCTCCTCCGTTGGATTGCATTGCGTCTTCTACGGTTCTGTAATCGTTCGGATCGGTCACCACGACGGTGAACCGGTAATTCTTGGCGGCGGAGCGTATCATGGACGGACCGCCTATGTCTATGTTTTCGATCGCCTCGTCCAATTGTACTCCCGGTTTGGAAACGGTTTTCAGGAACGGGTAGAGGTTCACTACTACGAGATCGATTTTCGGGATTCCGAGCTCTTCCATTTTTTTCTTGTGCTCGGGATTGGACAGAACTCCCAACAATCCTCCGTGGACTTTCGGGTGCAGGGTTTTGACCCTTCCGTCCAGAATTTCCGGAAAGCCGGTATAATCGTCGATGGCCACGGCTTGGATTCCGCTGTCACGGAGAGTCTTTAATGTGCCGCCTGTGGAGATGATCTCCACGCCTTTGGAGTCCAGGTATTTCGCAAAACCGATAAGTCCGGTTTTGTCGCTGACCGAAATGAGAGCACGTTTGATTTGGATCATGCTAGAGGATGGAGACCTTCCTATTTTTAATCGAAAGCCTGTTTTCGCAGAATAACTTCACCGCGAGAGGCAGGATTTTATGTTCCTCTTTCAGAATTGCCAGAGTCAATTCTCTTTCCGTCATCTCGGGGGTGATTTTCACGGTTCCCTGGAGAATGACGGGGCCGGAATCCACTCCTTCGTCTATAAAATGGGCGGTACAGCCGGAGATTTTCACCCCGTATTCAAAAGCCTGTTTTTGCGCATTCAATCCGGGAAAAGCCGGAAGAAGGGAAGGATGTATGTTGATGATCCGATTCGGAAAGAGGCGGATGACCTCTTTTTTCAGGATTCGCATATAACCGCAGGTTACGATCAAATCGGGTGATTGGGCATCTAAGATTTCCAGTAGATCGGAATGGTATTTTTCCTTTTGGGGATAAGAGGAAAAATCCAAAATCTTGGAGGGCACTCCGTATTTGGATCCTACACCAATTGCGGATGCTTCCGGATTGTCGCTGACCAAAAGCTCAGGAATTCCTCGAATTCTGCCTTTTTGAACGGCTTGGAGAACGGCCTCCAAGTTGGAACCGCGACCCGACGCTAAAAAGACAAGCTTTTTTCTAGGTTTTGGAAACAGGCTTGCCAAGAATTTTCGCCCAGATACGCTTAAGAATTATCCACCCACGTTAAGGCGGTCCCGGATTTTGTCGAAGAGTATTTCAGGAGAGACACATGTCACTTGCTAGAAAATCGACGGCCTCTGTCGAGCAGTACAAATCCAACGAAATTTCTACTGTGAGTCAGGGACGGCTTATCGTAATGCTTTATGAGGGGGCGATCCGCTTCCTACACGTAGCGATCGAGAACAATACGCCCCGCAAGTACGACGTGGTAAACAATCATATTCTCAAGGCACAAGACATCGTCACCGAATTGATGCTCGCGCTCAATATGGAAGACGGTGGGGAAGTCGCCAATAATCTTCTCGGCATTTATGTTTACGTCAAGAAACGTCTTCTGGAAGCGAATATGCGGAAAGATTCCGAGATCATGCAGGAAATCATCAAATATCTAGAGGATCTGAAAAACGCCTGGGAAGAGGTGGAAAAGAAAGAAAAAGGCTCCGTGGTTCCTTTGCCTTCTCCCGGAGTTCGGAGTTCCGGACTTTCACTCCAAGGGTAATTTAAGAGTTCTCCCGCCGATCGAAAGAGGAAAACATCGCAGTGCCGAAAGACAAAGAGCCGAAACGATTCGTTCCCGAGCAGGACAAAAGCGATTTGGAAGGTTTGTATTCCCAGAAAATCTCCCTTCTGGAAGAGATGATTTCCTTGCAAAAGCGCCAAATGGAAATCCTATCTCACAGGGACGGAGAAACAGCGGCAAAAATCGAAGCGGAGAACGTTTCTCTCGTGGAGAAAATGTTTTCCTTGGATCGTAAAATCGAGCGTCTAGAAGAATCCGCACCCCAATCTTTGCCATTGATTCGATTGACGGACGAACTTTTCAATAAGCTAGAAGAGTCCCGAGAATTGAACCGGAAAGTAGGTTCTTTGATGGAAGAGATTCTTTCGGAATACCAAAAAGAACTGAATCTCGTCCAAGCCGATCTCCAGCTGAGAAAATACTTAGCGCAAAGGAAAAGCGGTTGGAAGACGGGGACCTGCTAAGTCGGGCTCTCGATTTCTACGGGCTCCCTAAGAAATACGACGAAAATTTAGTGAGATCCCGATTCCGGGAGCTTTCTCGAAAATACCATCCGGATTCCGGCGAATACGAAAGCGATATTCTGTTCAAGGAACTTGTGCGACTTCGGGACGTTCTTTTGCAATCCTTGGAAGAAGCCGCGAAAAAATCGCCGTCCGGGGATTCGAAGGAAGAGGATAGAAACGGTTTTGCGGATTACAAATCCGCAAAACAATCCGCGGCGGACGCGTTGGAAATCTACTTCAAGAAGACGGAAGGCAATCCTGTCTTTTTACAAGCGGAAGAAAATCCGGAACTTCGCATTCTACGCACCAAACTCTCCGAAGCAAAATCCGCTCTAGAGCGATTTATCCTAAGTTACCCGGAGAGTCTCTGGAGATCCGACGCGGAAGATACCCTGAAAAAAATCGGAGTCTGGTTCCGAGGTTAGGTTTTTTTCTAAGGAACCTGTATCGTGTTCGAAGGCAGAGAAAGAACGTAAATGTCCTTAGTCGTGCCTCCTACGTAGTTCAAGGCCAGGACGGCAGATCTCAGAGTGACGTATTGTCCGCTCGTCAGAGTGGCTACGATCTTACAGACCCGGTTCGGATTTTGGGAGGAATTTGCGGGAACCACTGCAAGAGGACCCGCCGTAGGGCTGACTTCGATGGAATATTCTATCGGCTGGTTCGGAATCAGGTTCAAAGGCAGTTGGCAAGCAGCTCCTGTGGAAAAATCGGAAGGATTCCGGGAGGCGAAAGAGGTGGAACCGGTATATAAGGTATACCCGTTAAACAGAAATTCCGCATTCCCGGCACGCAGCCGAATTTCATACCCTGTGGCAATAGCCGTAATCCCTATGATGGTTGGGGTAGCGGTTACGATAGGGGTGGTGGAATAGGTTTTTGCGCAGCCGGAAAGTGAGAGGGTGGCTGCGAGAAATAAGAACGGGAAGACCCGAACGGGGGTATTTTTGTTCATTATGCGCGGATATATTCCGCCCAACCGAATTTTTCGGCCAATTGGTCGGATACGGAAAACAGTGGAATACGCCTTCTGTTTGTCGACCGATTTTCCGGGAGCTCCCACTTCAGTTCTTGGAGGAGTTTGTTCCCTTTCTTCGTATTGCAATCCCGGCAGGCAGTGACTAGGTTTTCCCAAGTATGGTATTCCGCCGGTTTTTTTTCCTTCGCCACCTCTCCCCATCTGCTCTTAGGAATCACGTGGTCTAAAGTCAGGCGAGAGGTCGGGAGTTTTCTTTTGCAATACACGCATTCATAATTGTCTCTGAGGAAAATATTCTCCCGCGAGAGTTTATGCCTTTTTTTGGGAACCTTATAATAATCCGTTAAGAGAATAATTCGAGGAGCGGTGAATTTCAGTTTTTCGGAGCGGATCCAAAGGCTCTTTTCGTCTTTGACGAGTTCCGCCTTGTTCAGAAGAAGAAGAACGATCGCGTCCCTTACCGTTCGAATGGCAACGGGAACGTAGGTTGCGTTCAGCACCAATACAGGCTGAGCGAGAACGTCCATATCTTACCAGACATTAAAAAAACCGGAAAGAATGTCGAGTAAAACTATGTTTGGGAAAATAGTTTCTTCTTAACGTAAAAAATTAGGATGACCGCCCCTAAAAATGCTCCCACGATGGAGAAGAGAGTCAGTTGTCCTTGGTGAACTAGTTCCCTCAAGTGATCCAGGTTTTGCGCGCCGTAATGTCCCAAATAGACCCAGATCGGAACCGAGATCGCGGCGGCCAGAAAATCCAGAGATAAAAATCTTACAAAAGAGATTCGATCGGAAGTACCCGCAGTCAAATAGATAGGCATACGCAGACCCGGCATGAATCTTCCCACAAACACGACCCAGTTTCCATATTTGGAAAATTTTTCCTGAACCGTTAGGAAGCGTTCGGGAGTGATGAACTTCGCGATGAACGGAATTTGTAATACTCGAACTCCGTAAATCCTTCCGAGTAGGAACACGGTTCCGTCACCTACGAGTACGCCTGCCATCCCAACGGCGAACATCACGTGTTCGTTCGCATAACCCAATCCGGCTATGACCCCTCCCGAAACCAAGGACACATCTTCCGGAACCGGGAGCCCGAATCCGCAAAGAAGCAAGGTGAGAAAAACGGCGAGGTAAGCAAAGTTTTGCCCGAAGCCGGAAAAGAAATCCACTAATACGGTAAGAAAATCCATGAAGAAAAATACGCCTTCCATTCGAAGGGAATTCCTACCATTGTATTTCCCTAGCGGAAAAAGAGGACAGAAAAAAACGAAAGGCTCCGCTGTCGAATTCCCGCAAAAGATGGGCTCTAGTTTCGCTTGCCCGGGCACTTTTCTTTTCGGACCGTGGTTTTCGTGCTGCGGGATAGGGATTCTCTTTCTAGATTAGAAAATTCCATGCTGGCCGCTTTTGCGGTTCCGCATGATCGTACAGGGGGAAGGGAATACCCGGAACCGGAACACGAGTATCGACTCCCTTTTCAAAGGGACAGAGACCGGGTCATTCATTCCAGCGCATTCAAGAGATTGCAGTACAAGACCCAGGTATTCGTCTATTCGGTGGGAGAAAACTATCGAAATCGATTGACCCATACCTTAGAAGTCTCGGGAATCTCGAGGACCATAGCGACGGCTTCAGGTTTGAATTCGCTATTGGCGGAGACGGTCGCACTTGCGCACGATTTAGGGCATACTCCTTTCGGGCACGCAGGGCAGGATATGCTATCCGAACTCATGTCCGAGTTCGGAGGTTTCGAGCACAACAAACAATCCTTGCGAATCGTTCGTCTTTTGGAGAGCAGGTATCCCCAGTTTCCGGGTTTGAACCTTACATTAGAGACTTTGAAAGGGTTGATGAAGCACGGGGCGGAATATTCGACTTCTACTTTAGGTTTGGAAAGAAAACAAGAGGGCCCGAGCTTGGAGGCTCAATGCGCGGATCTCGCCGACGAGATCGCTTACACCAACCATGATATAGAGGACGGGTTGGAGATGGGGTATTTGAATCTGCCGGAACTGGAGGAAATCCGTCTCTGGCACGAATTCAGTCTTCGAGTAAAAGAAAGATATCCGAACGCGAACGAAAAGGTTCGGATCCGAACCACCATACGGGAGTTAACCAATGGAATGGTCTCCCATATCGTCGAGAGGATGCGGCTCCGAATCGAAGAATACGGGATCTTGCAGCGTTCCGATCTGAACCGGGTCCATTCGGAAGGACGTAAAATCCTAGGTTTCGAGGAAGATTTCGGAGAAACGGTGAGAGAGCTAAAATCCTTTTTGCATAGGGCCCTATATCGGCATCCGTCCGTAGTGCGTATGAGCGACCAAGGACGGGATATGATCGCGGTGTTATTCCGTTATTTCCGGAAGCATCCCGACGAAATTCCGGAGTCCTACAAAGAAAGAATCGAAACGGAAGGGTTGGAAAGAATCGTCTGTGATTTCGTGGCAGGAATGACGGATCGTTATGCGGAAGCGGTCTTCAATAAACTGAACGGATGAGAATCTCTAGAATAGAATTTTAGAATATTAGATTTTAGGAATTTCTGATCGAATCTAGGACGGTTCGAATCGCCTCGAGAAGAGCCTCCACTTCCTCCTCCGTGGTGAAGGTTCCGGTGGAAATCCGGACGGCACGTAGAGCTTCCTCTTTGGAAAATCCCATGAAAAGAAGGGAGGGTGCGGGTTCTCTAGACCTCGATTTGCAGGAAGAACCGGTAGAGAGGGCGAATCCTCTTTCCTCCATCCCCATCATAAAAAAATCCAGGTCTTCCGTAGGCAGCAGGCAAAATGTGGTGGAAGGCAGTCTAGGGGAGGACTTGGCTACGATTTGGATTCCGATCGATTCCAGAAAGGTTTCGATCCTATTTCGAAAACGAAGGAGTTTTTCGTTTTTGGATTCCATTTCCGAAAATTGGATTTCCGCGGCCTTTGCCAGGGCCAGGATCGAGGGGGAATTTTCCGTTCCCGCCCGAAAACCGTTTTCTTGGTTTCCTCCCCGAAAGATCCCGGCTGTTCTCGTTCCTTCCGATTCGAACCAAGTTACTGCGGTTCCCAAGCCGGCACCTATTTTATGACCGGAAAACGTGAATCCAGTAAGATGCGAAAATGGAATGTCCAGTTTTCCGAAAGACTGCATAACGTCGGAAAAAAGTTTTTGGTCTGCTTTGCGGCAGATTTCCCCGATTTCCCGTAAGGGTTGCACGACTCCGCTTTCGTTTGCTGCGTGAACGATAAAGACGGGCCCGGGGTTTTCCTTGAGATTCTTTTCGATTTCGCTCAAAGAAATGAGTCCGGAGCGATTTCCTTCCAAGGTTTTGTACGGAATACCTGCATTTTCTAGCGCTTGGTAAAAGGAAGAATGCTCGTACGGCGAAACGTATGCCACCGTTTTTACGAATCTCTTTGCCCAAGTCACCATGAGATAATTCGCTTCCGTTCCCGTGGAGCAAAATACGAAGCCCTTCGGATCCTTTCCCGTGAGTCTGCCTAGAACCTTGCGGGCTTCTTCTATCTTTCCTTGCCGTTTCAGCGAGAAACGAGTCGGACCGGAAGGATTATAGAAGTCGTTTTCATATTCCTCTACGACGGAGGAAAGCAGTCCTGGCAAGGGAGGGTGAGTGGCGTTGTAGTCGAAATATCTAATTTTTTTCATCGAAAAGGTCGTCCGCTTCTTCGTATCTTCCTTTTCTGCGGAGAACGTACTGCAGAAGTTTTTTCCTGTCCTCGATCAGGTCCTCGAATCCTGACCGATCCGATCGATATTCCGGATCCACGGAATGCAGGTCGCTTTGGAGACCGTCCAATTCTTTCAGTGCCTGGTCCCAAGCTTGCTGGTACAATAGGCAGCGAACTCTCATGAGTTTAGACTGAAATTTGGTTTCCAGATTCGTCTTTCCGGATCGATATACCGCTTCGAAATACTCCGAAGCTTTTTTTCTGTAGGAAGTTTCCCGATCTCCTAATCTATAATAGAACTCGGCTGCACGGAACATATTGGAATAGAACTGCTTCAATCCTTCTTCGTCGGAATTTCTGCAAGGTAAAGCTGCGATTGCGGACGCTCCCCAATATTTTGCTTCCGGAGGTATGTCCCTTTGGGAGCAGGAGAAATATAGCATTCTCATATGTAGGGAAACGGATTCCTGGGGAGAAAAAGAGGAACCTGCAGTTCCGGCTTCGCCTCGTAATAGTTCCAGAGTCCTTAGCAGGAGTTTTTTGTACTGATTCGCTTTTAACGTGGTCCTTTCCGGATTTTTTTCGGAAAATACGATCGGGGAGGAATCCGCTTCTTGGATCGCTTGCCAAATTCGGATCTCTCTCGGAAGTTCCGGTTCCGTTACGGTAGATTCGTCGGCGGAGCAGCTAAATCGGAAGAAGTTTAAGATCCTTTGCCACCAGGAGACCGGATCCTTTTTCCGCACTTTAATCTTTTCGAAAACGAGATCCTCTATGCTGAGCAGAGATTGGAAATGAGAGACGATCGCTTCCTCAGGCCTACAGGTGGCAAAGGCGGTAAGTCGGATCTTTTCCAGTAGACTCTTGCCGAAAATCTGCGGCCGGATCGTTCCGAAACCTGGTTGGTTCGGAATCACATTGTATCCGTCAAAGGGATTATAACTCAGGGACCGTTTGTAAAAATCCAAGGATTTTAGGACGAGAGGAGAGAATTCTTTCCAGTAGTCGCTCGGATCGATTCTTCCTTTTTTGGGGCTCGGAGAATCCTTGCCTTCGAGTTTTTCCAGAGTCCAACCTTTCCGTTCGGCTTCCATCCATGATGGGATCCGAAAGATGTCTTCCATTCCGGATTTTCCGAGATCTCTGGATCTCGAGCACGCTTCCGACATCTTATTCAATTGAAGATAATGCTCGACCTGACGGAATTCCACCTTTTCGTTCAGAAATTTATCCCCTTTCTCCTGCAATTCCAAAGAAAGAGAGGGATTGAGAACTGGGGGATCGAGCCAAAGGGCGACATCCCGAAGAATTTCGAATCTCCGCGGAAAAATCCAAAATGCGGCGACCGTCCAAATGAAGAGAAGGGTTAGGAAAAGTTTTTTCTTTTCTCGTAGGATGTTGAACAATTTCTTTCCTTCAAGGTAGGGAAAATTCGTTCGACGGATCCGGTCCTCCGCGTAGACTGAGCGGGGAGGATTCCTCCGATCTTTCTTCCCAAGCTAATACACGTCCGGGGATTATGAAACTAGCAAGCACTATTCCTATTCTAGTTCTATCGACTAGCCTCTTGGCCGGTCTTGGCGCTTCCCCTTCGGATTCCGAAAAAAAAGTACTCTGCTCGGATTCGGATCAGGAGGGAAGACGCCGTAGCATTTGGCCTTCTTTTTTTCTTTCCCTCGCTTACGAAACGATGAACGAGGCCAGGAGACTGGACGGTCGTGAGAGAGGGGAAAAAACCCTAAAGGCCATACACGAATTCGAAAAGTATTTCCGGTGTTCCGAAGCGGTCGGTGCGGGTGTTTCCGCGATTTCCCGCTGGAACAAGGGAATGGCCCATTATTCGATCGGGCAATTCAAGGAAGCCTTAAAGGAGGCTGAGGAAGCGGAGAAAGCGGATCCGAATTATCGGGAATCGTACCTTCTTAAGGCCAGTATCTTTTACGAACAGGCGGAATACCAGAAGACCGTGGATTTTCTGGAAGAGAATCTGAGTCGTTTTCAAGCGGATTCGTACGTGTATTATTTGCTGAGTTCCTCGAGCATCGCTATCCAAAACAACGCCAAATCCATTCTGTATCTGACTTCCTTGAATGATTCGATCGAAAGAAAAGAGGGAAATCCCAAATATAAGGAATTCGTAAATCTTTCTCTAGGAAAGATCTATCTTTCCCAAGGACAGAATGCCAAAGCCTTTTTCTATCTCTCGAACTATCTACAGCAAAGACCGGACGCTTGGGAGACCCGTTTCCTTCTAGCGGGGGTCTTAAACCAACTAGGTAAATTCGCTCAGGCAAAGAGGGAATTGGAACGGATCCTCGGACAAATTAAAGGGAATTCGTCGGTGGAGATGATGCTTGGAGAGATGTATTTCGTCGAAAGTCGGTCCATGGCCGCGAACTATTTCGAGGATTTGAAAAACCGAGGAAAGCTGAATAAGGGCTCTCTACTATACGGTCTTTACTGCGTTTTGAATTCCAAATATTCCGAAGCGAAGAAAATCATTCTTCCCGTTCGGGAGAAATATCCGAACCGTCTTTGGGTCCGATTGGCAATGATGGAGATTCTAAAGCACGAACCGGATTTTAAGAGCGAAGTCTTTTCCCGCGAACTTATGGAGACGGCCGGAATCGCCGTGCAATCGCAGCTTTGGAATCTCGCGGAGACCCTGGTCAACGAATCCATCGAATTGGCCGTAAAGAGCAACGCATCCAAATCGGATCTTGCGGAAAGATATAATTTCCTGGCTACGGCTTACGAACAATCCGGTTCCGTCTTTCGCGCGATCGTAGCGATTCGAAAGGCGATAGAATTGTCCGAAAATTCCGAAGCCGCACGAAAATACGATCTACATTTGGCTTTTCTGCTTAGAAGCCAGCCCCCCGGTAAGTTTGCGGAAGCGGAGCAGATTACCAGAAAGGTGATCGCGGAGGACTCTAAGAATTCCTACGCCCATTATCTTTTAGGAGTGCTGCTTTCCCAAGCGGAGAATTTCGAAGGAAGCAGACACGCTTTCGAAGAAGCGATTTCTCTGGAACCCAAGACTGCAATCTACTATTTTTATAGAGCCATCACCTTGGAAAAATTGGGAAAGATCGTCGATATGGAAACGGACCTGCGCAAATCCATAGAGTTGGATCCGGAGAATCCAATCGCCTACAATTATTTGGGATATTATCTTTCAGAAAACGGAAATCGATTGGAAGAAGCTTACTCGCTAGTTCGGAAAGCGGTGGAGCTTGCGCCGGATAACGAAGCCTACCAGGACAGTCTGGGCTGGATTTATTATAAGCGGGGTCGCTTGGAAGACGCTTTGCTGCATTTGAATTTGGCAAACCAAATCATGCAGGAGAAGAACGAAAAAGATCCTACGATTTACGAACATTTGGGAGACCTCCATTTCGATCGTGGAGAGTTGGGCGACTCCAGGTCTTATTGGGAAAAATCGGAAAAGCTATTTCAAAAGAAGGAAGACAAAGTCCGAATCCGACAAAAACTGGAGAAGCTGAAATTGAAACCGGTTTTTTCCAAACCTTGAATGAAACCGGGAGGAAGAAAATTTGGAACCGAATCGAACGTATTTCCGGTCCTTGGGTTCGGGAATCCTGCTGTTATTATTTGCGGGTTGTGCGACCGCCGAAATTGAAGAGATCAGCTTTCCTTCCAGAGGAAAGTTGGTTTTTACCAGTGCCAAATCCAAGGAAGGTTCCAGGTTTTTAGAGGAAGTTCGAAGGATCGAAGACAAGGGGACGTCTTATTCGGGCGAATTCGAAATTCGCATCCAGAACTTCGTTCCGAAAAAGGACGTTTTTTCCCTGAACGGCAAGATCTATTACGATAAGCCCACCGGTAAGATGCAGATCGAACTGACGGACCGACTTTTCGGGATCAGCGTTTCAAAGGTTTACACGGACGGGGAACAGATTCGAATCAAAACTGCCGCACAGGAAAAGATACACGAACAGCCTATGGACGATATTCTGCTTTCCGATCCCAACGGAGGGAAGCGCACCATCGTACCTTTTCCCGTTATTTATTATTTACTTTCCAGCCAGAACGCCCGGCTATTTCAGCCGAATTCCACTCTTGTCCAACCTAAGGAAGGGATCATTCTGGTTCGGAAAGCCGGGGAAGAATGGACTTATTACGTCACGGAAAGAGGCGTGGCTACCGTCGAGTGGAACTCCAGCCGCAAAAACGTGAAAGCGGTGACAAGCGTCCAAGGCGAAGTGGAATTTCCTCCCAAGGTGACCCTGACCCGGATCGTATCCAGAGAGGATTCCTCCGACCAAAATCGTATCGAAATCAAAATGAAGAAGACGAATCGTATCGAGAGCATTTCTCCCTCCGTCTTCGGGTTTTAAAAAGGAAAATCATCCAGATGATCGAAGTAGTAAAAAACGGACATATATTAGAATTATATATTAGAACGAACGAATTCAATTCTTTGAATGTGGAATTCTTTCGTACGTTGCGTAAAGTAATGGACGATGCCGAAAAGGATGCCGGAGTCAAAGCGATCTTACTTTCGGGAAGGAACGACAAGTTTTTTTCCAACGGATTCGATCCTGAAATTTTTGTCGGGAAAGATCTGGCGGAAATCAAGAGAGTGCTGGGAGAGGCGTTAGGTGCCTGCGGGAAAGTGCTTTTTGCGAATCGTCCCGTGGTTTGCGCCATGAACGGACATTCTATGGGCGTAGGGGCCGTCCTGGCGATTTTTTCCGACTATCGGATCTTAGTGGAAAAAAAGGGAAGGATCGGATTTCCGGAATCTTTGATCGGGTTGAATTTCCCATCCACCGCAGGTTTCGTATTAAAAGAATTGGTCGGAGTCAAAACGGCAAGAGAACTGCTTTATTCCGGAAAGGGATTGAAATCGGAAGAAGCGGTTTCCTTGGGTTTGGTCGACGATTCCGCAACTCCTGAGGATTTGATCGCAAAGGCCAGAAAATGGTGCGACGGATTCGCGACTATGGCTTTGGAGTCCGTCATAGGAATCAAAGTATCATTGCGGGATTCCCAAAGATTGGTCGCGAGCCAATTGGAGACACGGGATATAGATCTATTGGCTGCCGCCATTCATTCCGCCAACGGACAGGAAGGAATGAGATCGATTCTGGAAAAGAGAAGACCCGTTTTCCGATAAAACGGAAAGAACGAGTCCGGTTCCTTTTTCTAGAACCTCCTTTGGGCGGATCAGGAATGAAAGACTTTGCCAGGATTCAGGATTTCTTTTTGGTCCAAGGATTTTTTCAGCGCATTCAAACCGGAAACTCCCGCAGTTCCTAGTGTTTTTTCATACCAGGGTTTGTGATCCAATCCCACACCGTGATGGTGGCTGATCGGAGCTTTATGAGCGGAGAATGCATCCGAAACTTTTCGCTTCATTCTCTTCCATTGCTCTTCGGGTTTTTTCTCTTCGATCGGAAATAGGATGGTGTAATAGAGACAAGCGCCTTCCGGATAGCTATGAGAAAGATGACACATCGCTATGGATCCGGGAATGGAGCTTTGCAGAGCTTCCAAGCCCGCCGCATGGAGAGCTTCCAACCTTTCATATGTGGTGGAAGTTTCCATCGTGTCCACTCCCAATCCGAATTCCATAATATGATTTCTTAAATAGGGCATATTGTATCTACCGTGAATCCAATTTTGTCCCAGTTTTTCTCCGGCGTACAGTGCGCCGCTCTTTCTCCAGATCCGCTTCAGATTTTCAAAGGAATGAGCTACTTCTTTTTCGGAACCGTCCAGTCCGACTAAAACGACGCATTTTTCCGATCCTATCCCTTTTGCATCTAGGACACGAGTCTGGATCCATTTCTTTAAGACGCGGACGGGATTTTTCTTTTTTCCTAATTCACCCAAGATTTCGTACAATCTCGTCTCGTTTGCGTCGGAAAGGCGCAGCATGGAGGTTTTTATTTCTTCGTGGTCGGCCGTTCGAATGAAACCGAGGGAGGCGTTCAAGTTCGGAAATACCAGTCCGAAATACTTCCTCTTCTCCGGAATTTTATGGATTTTGACGGTGGCTTCCACAATCACTCCCAGCAAACCTTCGCTTCCGGCAATGATATGGTTCCAATCCGGCCCGGTAGAGGAGGCAGGTGTGCGAAGCGTTTCCACCGTTCCGGAAGGGGAGATCAATTTGGCGCTCGTCAATATCTCTTCGATCTTACCGTAACGATTCGATTGCTGTCCCGCGCTTCTTGCCGCGATCCAACCTCCGAGAGTGGAGTACTCGAAGGACTGGGGAAAATGTCCCAGTGTATATCCTTTTTCGTTTAGGATGGATTCCAGTTTCGGACCGTAAATTCCGGCTTGGAAGGTGGCGGTATGACTTTCCTCATCCAAGGAAAGGAATTCGTTCATCCTGGTCGTATCCAGGGAAATCACCGCCCTGTGCCCTTTGCCCTTGATCACTTCCAGGCCCCCTACCACGGAAGACCCGCCTCCGAAAGGAATGAGAGTGATTTTATTTTTGCCGCAGTATTCCAGGATTTTAACGATTTCGCTTTCCTTGCTCGGATAAACAACCCCGTCCACAAAGGAGGATAACGTATTCCGGTGCAATCGAAGTACGTCGTAATAACTTTTTCCGGCGGAGTGAAAAATTCTTTCGTAGCGATCGGTTTTGAGGTGGTTTTTTCCCACGATTGAGGAAAGCTGTTTTAGATCCGAGGCTCCGAGTTTGGTCGGAGGAAGTTTGATTTCTTCCAGCGCTACCGAAGGAGTGTTCTTGATTTTCTCCAACTTGAATTCCCGTTTGAGCAGTTCTAAAATCTCGGGCATTTGGGCTTTGCGAAAAAAATCCCGATCGATCGCTCCCCACGCATTCCATCTTAGATTCTTTCTAGAATAATCAATGTCCGCATCGAGTTCGTGGTAAAACATAAGCTGCTGTGCTCCTGATAGGAAGGAATTCCGATCCAGAAAATCCTGCAAATGCAGAAGCGCAAAGGAAAAATCGAAATCACTGATCGAAAACAGATTCCCTCTTTCGGAAATCGGATCTGCTTTGCGACTTATCTCCGGTTCAGGATTTGTTTTAGATTTTGGAGTTTCGGATCCTCAGGCGAGATCGTTTCTGC
Organism: Leptospira fletcheri; assembly: GCF_004769195.1. NCBI lineage: Bacteria > Pseudomonadati > Spirochaetota > Leptospiria > Leptospirales > Leptospiraceae > Leptospira > Leptospira fletcheri. The sequence continues at coordinate 22,199 of NZ_RQET01000014.1, read as the reverse complement.
TTCGGTCAAAAGTTTTACCGAGCGGGATTTGTTTCCTAAGAGTCTGTAGATATCCGCTAAATTGATCAGATTCTTGGCGTGTTTCGGGTTTCGGATGCGGAATCTCTCCCCGTTTTCGGAGGCCTTCTCCAGGGATTTTTCATTCTTGGTGGTCGCATATACTTTCTTCCAAAGTACGGAAGTCCGAAAAAAGAATTCGGAATCTCCAGGATCCCAATCCAGAGCCTTTTCCGCCCAATTCGCAGCTTCTTCCACCTTACCGATCCGATCGTACATGAAAGAAAGAGCCTTGGCGATCTTAGGGGAAAATCCGTTCTTTGCCCGAGCATGCGGGAGAAGCGCCTCCTCTAAAATACGGATCGCATTGCCGGAGTTTCCGTTTCTAAATTCGTTTTCCGCCTCCGAAATCGCGGTCGAGTTCTCCGAATACGGATTTTCGGAAGGATGGTAGGTCAAAGACAAAAGACTTAAATCGTCGGAGAGCTTTCCCAGTCCCAGTAGGGACTTTTTGATTTTGCTCAATTCTCCGTCGCTTTCTTCCACACTTCGGAGGAATTGAGTTTCATCCTCGTTGATATTGCGTTTTCCGGAAAAATCCTCCTCTAAGACGAGATCGTCTTTTCCGTCCGACCCGCAGAACACTAGGTCGAAAGGTTGAAGCCGGAAGGTTTTTACTTCGATCTTGGAGTTTAAAATTTCGGAAACTCCTAACTTCCGGATATTGAGATCCGTTCCTAAAAACGACGCTTTCCCGTCTCTTAACAAAACAGGCCAAGGATGTTCAGCGTTCACGAAATATAGAGTTCCTGTGGATTGGTCCACTAAACCTAAAATCGCAGAAACCAACATAAAGCCGTCGAAAGTTTCGAAGACGTTCTGTAGGTCTAAGAAGCTTTCTTTCAGCCATCTTTCGGGAGATCTTGCCTGTATTTCCGGAGAAACCCGAGACCTGCTGATGATCGAGTTGAATACGGAACCTAAAACCAGCGCACCACCCGCTCCTTGAACCGATTTTCCCATCGCATCACCGTTGATGAAAGCGGTGTATTTTTTTCCTCGGAGAAGGATTTCGTAGGCTCCGATATAGTCCCCTCCTAGTTCGTATTCTTTTCCGCGAAACGTGAATTTCTTATACTGGTCTAGTAGGAACTCCACTTTGACGCTTGAGTCGGGGGAGATCTCTTTTTTAAGCAATGGGCTCAGGAGTAAGGAGGTGAGAAAATAATCTCCGTCCTGTCTTTCCTTCAGCTCTTGGATCTGAGCCATCTTGTCGGAGATTTCCCGGTTCTTTTCCACAATCTTGAAATTGCTTGCAAAGGTCACGAACCGGTAGCGTTCCACGATCACCGAAAACACGATCGCGACCAAGTATGCGATGCTCAGGTTCTGCAAAGAATAAGAGGCCTGGGGAGTGCTTAGCGGAGGAGAATATGCCAAGACAGCCGCGACGAAAAGCGACGCCGACAATCCGTAGAGCAAAAAGGAAACCGATCTAGGAATCGGTAGGAATACTATGATCAATACGGCGATCTGCAGACCCGAAACGTAATTCGGATCGTCCGCGATCCGACCGGTAAAGAATGAGCAGGAAAGCAGAAAGTAAGCTGAGAAGATATATGCAAATTCCAATCCCCTTTTTCGGATGGGAAGATTGAAGATGGATCCTATAACGAACAGGAGCAGAGAAACAAAACTGATTCCGGAAAGTCCGATCCGGAAATACACCAGTTCGGAAAATTCCGGATGTAGTTTTTGGTCCGTACCGAAAGCGAACCCCAACCAAACGAAAATACCGAGGATGGCGCCCGGATACTGGAGGGTCATGACTTGCCGGTTCAGATCGGCCTTGTATTCCTTCTCTAACTTTTTTCGATCGGGGTCCGCCTCCAAGAGAGCGGAGATCCTTTTCCAAAAATTCCCCGCTTTCTCAGAATGGGCTTTCAAAGAAGGCTCCATTTCCGGTAAACTCTGTTCGTTACTTTCCCGGTCCACTTCTACCTAATTGCAAATTTGAGAAGACGATTCAACATTTTAATTGGGAAAGGGAGAACCTCGGCGACTCGCGTAAATCGTTGACCGTAACGGAGCAAAAAGACAGTTTGGGATGCTTATGCCTTCCTCACGAAAGTCGAAAATTTCCACACCTAAAACGACAATCTCCTCCCAGATCTATGACACTTTGATTATCGGAGGAGGAATCACCGGGGCAACCTTGCTTTGGGACGCTACCTTAAGAGGGGCCAAGGCTCTTCTCGTGGAAAAGAACGATTTTGCTTCCGGGACCAGCCAAGCGACCTCCAAGTTGATTCATGGAGGACTTCGTTATCTGAAAAATGCGGAGTTCGGATTGGTACGGGAGTCCCTTCGGGAAAGACGTCTTCTCGCAAAGATCACACCTCATGCTGTCAAAACCCTCGGCTTCTTGATGCCCGTTTATTCCTTCGGGGAAAAGGCAGTGCTGGAAGCGGGACTTCGCATGTACGATCTACTTTCCTACGACCGGAATCGGGAGATTTCCTCCGACCGATGGATTCCCCGATTCCGTTTTCTGAACAAAGAGGAAGCGGTTTTAGAAGCGCCCTCTCTTTCTAGAGAAGGATTGAAAGGCGCATTTCTTTACTACGACTATCAAAATTTAAATCCGGAACGTCATACATGCGAATTTATCTTTTCCGCACAGAGAAACGGAGGAGAAGCCCGCAATTACACGGAACTCGTCGCGCTTACGAGACAGAAAGAAGAGATCTACCAAGCCATCCTCTTGGATAAGAGAACGGGAAAGAAAATACCGGTCTTTGCCAAGACTGTGGTAAACGCAGCGGGACCTTGGGCGGATTTTGTGGAGTCTTTGGCGGGTGTCGGGATGGATAAGATACTGGTACGCTCCAAAGGAATCCATATCGTTACGAGGGCCATTCAAGGTTCCAAGGCCTTGGTTTTAAAGAAGAGGGACAAGACTCATATGTTCGTCCTTCCCTGGAGAGGAAAAACCATCATCGGGACCACAGACACCTTCTATCAGGAATCTCCGGATCAATTCCGGGTGACTCGAAGGGATATCCGGGAGTTGTTGGATGAGATCAACCACGCGTACGGAAATACGGAACTGAAGGAAAGCGACGTGGAGTTCTTTTATGGAGGAATGCGTCCTTTGGTGGAAGATCCGGGCGAGACCTCAGATACGTATAACGCATCTCGAAAAACCGAAATCATCGATCATAAGGAGAACGGCTTTCCGGGATTTTATACGGCTCTCGGCGGCAAATATACCACGAGTCGAGCTTTAGCGGAGAAGATCGCAGATAAACTTTGCGATTACCTGCCCGGATCCTTTTTACCTTGTGAAACGAATTTTGTTCCGCTAATTTCCGGAGAGTTCTCTGATTTTTCCTCTCTATTACGAGGTTTGGCGAACAAGTTCCCCAAATTCGGAGGGGAAATCCTAGAAACTTTAGCGGAAAGATACGGAAGCCAATCTTACGAGATTCTGCCGCACGCGAAACCGGATGAGCCGTTTGCCGTTTTGAATAACGGGGAAAAATTATATTCCGCGGAAATACGGACGATTGCCGCCGGAGAAGAGATTTACTCCGCCACGGATTTCTTTTTTAGAAGGTCCGGTGCGGGAGTTCCCGGACTTCCTTCGCCGGAAAACGTATCCTTCATTCTGGACCATTTAGGCAAATCCTTGGGTTGGAATCAGGCGAGAAAGAACTCCGAAAAAACGAAAGTGATCGCAAGATACAAGTTCGATTAAGTCCTTTTCAAGAGGCGATCGAGAATGTCGCTTATTCCCGATCGTCAGAAAGTGAAGGTGTTCGCGAGAACGACTCCCATGAAGTCTTTCACCACTTCCGTCACTTCTTCTAATTTGATCGCTTCCTTGTCCACGATTCTTTGACCTACTGTACCTAGGATGATGCTGATCAGTAGTCGGTTGAGATTCGGGTTGGTAATTCCAAGGTGTTTCGTAATGATCGTAACGTATTCTTTCATCGCTTCCGCGATCAGTTGTTTTTCTTCCTCGTGGTTTTTCAATCGGGAAACGTCACAAATAATATATAAGAGATTTTGAAAGTAGCTCTCTCTGGCGTTAACCATGTTGAACAATGCGTCCACCCGTTTTTCGATCGACTGGTTTTCTTCTCCTTTCGAATATACCTGGAGTTCCTCGATATCCTTACTGAGTACGAACTTGACTAATTCCTTAAAGATATCCTCTTTCGTGGAGAAATAATGGTACAAAGTGCCGGTAGACACTTCCAGCTCCGTTGCGATTTCCCGCATGGAAACCGCCGAATAACCTCGCCGCGCAAGTATGTCTACACACTTGGATAATATTTCCGCTTTGTATTTTTCGTGATTTACGATTTTCGGCATTCCGACTTTCCTGAATCTGATAATCTAAGATCTTTCAAAGAGTACATTGGTCAATCCCGCAAATCCTCAAGCTCCCGTCTGACCGGGTGTGGATGAATGACCGAGTTATAGATGGAATTTCAATCGATTGAGATCCATTTTTGCGATTGAAACCCAGCGCTGAGGCGATCGTGAGCCGGATTTGCGCAGAACTGAACCCTGATCCGACAAGATTTCAGCTTCCCTCCAACCAAAGTAATTATTTTATTTGTTCGAAAAAAGAAAGCAAGTTTTTTTTCCAATCTGGATTAAGATGTCCTAGGATTCGTCCTTTATTTCTTTCCGCATCCTCTTGTCCTTTCTCGAATGCGTATCGGATCAAATTCGGTTTCGTGTAATCGAAACCCTGCTCGATAAAGGGAGAATCGGGAGAAATCAATAAGGTATTTTCCATTACCTCCGGGGATTTTCCGACGAGAGTAGTGGGTTCGTAAAAGACTCCGATTTTAGGTAGGTCGGAACTGAAATCTTCCAGGAGCAGATTGTTAGTCAATCCACCGTCCAGATAATAATTCCCTCCTAAACTTTGTAAGGGCAGTACCGGAAACGCGGAACACGAATTCATGACGATTTGAGTAACGGTCTCGTGATCGGAAAATTCCTTTTCCGAGAATGTACGTTCTCTCCATCCCCATTCCTGCATTTTCTCCATGACATAGAACGGAGCCTTTCCTTTTCTTCTAAGTTCCTCGTCCTGAAAATAAGCTCGGATAATTCTCGCCGCTTTGGCTAGCAACAGTCTCTGGTTCGGCTCTCCGTTTTTATTTTTCTCCACCTTTTCGCCCGGAATTTCCACCGCGTGGATCCGAATTTTTGCGGCCTTAGACAAGAGTTTCGGAAGTTTTAAACAATAACTGACGGTTCTACGAGCCATTCCGTCGTGGGGAAAAGGAGGCAAAATTCGTAAAAGGCGATTCCAATAGAAATTCTTAGGATTTCTGCGGGTCAACTCTTCGAAATAGACCGAACTTTCCAATTCGGTTTCCGACAAGGTGCTGACGGCCATGGCGGCTCCTGCGCTGACTCCGGAGACTTCCCGAATTTTGATTCCCCAAGTGCGCAATGCGAAGGCGAATCCTAATCCGTAAAATGCCTTGATTCCTCCGCCTGCAATGGCGAGGGCAATTTCTTTTTTCGTTCCGAATTCCCTCCAAATCGATTCCAAAAAGGAATGCTGTTGGACCTTGGGTGGGGGAGGGCTCGTTTCAGAAGGCATGGCTTTTTCTTCTTTAGACAACGAACGCTGTTCGTGTGCAAGAAGAATTTGGGCTTATACCGGTTCCTAATATCCCGGGAAGTGATTTACCTTAGGAAAGCGTAACAAAAAATCAGAGGAATCCGTTTCTACAGACTGTGGTCGAGGAGAATTCCGTGTCCGAAGAAGAGAAATATTTGAATGAGATGCAGAGAGAATTGGAAAAATTTTCCAAATTTGCCCCTTCTTTTAAATTACCGCCTCCTGCGTTTGTGGAACTCTCGGGAGAATTTATTTCCTACCGGAGAAAAAAGGAACTTACCTGTAGCTTTTATGTAGAACCTAGATTTTCCAATCCGATGGGAGTTTTTCAAGGTGGCTTTCTCGCAGCCGCTTTTGACAACACGTTCGGACCTCTGTGTTATTTGGCGGCCGGCAAACCTACCACTACGTTGGAGTTGAGCGTAAGTTATATCCGTATGATTCAGGAAAACCAAAGAATCCGTGTGACTGCGCGGGTGGTAGCAAGAGGGAACCAGCACATTTACCTGGAAGCTGAAGCGTTCGACGAAGAGGAAAAGTTGGTTGCTAAATCGACCACACAAGTTCTCATACTGAAATTTGCCGGAGAGTAAAGTTAAGAAAAACGGAAATCGCCCTTCAAGCCTCAGAATCTAAAGAAGCGGTCCGGGTCATTCTTTCCAACGGAAGTTTGCGTACGTGATCCGTCATTTCGTGTAGAATATTCGCGGTGATATCCTTCATGATATCGCCCATCACTTCCGTTTCCAGGATTTCGGCTACCATCTGACCGATGTTTTCTCCGAGCCTCCGCGAAATTTCCGACATAAAGGGAAGTTTGGAAACTTCTTCCAAAAGGAACTTGGACTGCAAGGACTCGTTCACTTTTTCATGGAACCTTAGGTTGTGTTTTGCGAAGGCCTCTTTTGCCAATTGGCTATAGTCCAATCGGAGCATCACTTCTTCCACTCTTTCCAAGGAATGGAGAAATACCGCGTCCGCGATCGTGTCTACGATCACGTCCCGGAAACGAAAAGTGATTTCACGAGTCAGCGCTTCACTGACGTTTTGACCGGAAGTACCGAAACGGTAAAATGCGATCGCAAGTTTCACTCCCCGCAATAGTAGGAAGGGGCGTAAGAAGAAAAACGGAACGATTCCGACTACTTCGTACCAATTCGTCTTCAGGTACTTTTTCGGATCCCCTTTTTGTCGTAATTTGACGAATAGCTCGAAACCCCAAAGGACCAAAACCAAAAGATCGAAAATGAGGACATAGGTGGAAATATCCCTATGTAGGAATTCTTTGTAAGTATTGATGAAGAGTAAAAGGAATACGTCTATTGCGGCTAGAGTGAGTAGAAAATAATCTCTTGTGGTTCCGGGGAGTACGCTTTTCCAATAGCGAATCGTGTGGATGAAAGTACCGATGCGAGAAATCCGTTGGGGCTTGGCTGTGTTCTCCGTCATTGCTTTCGGCCCGTCTTTCGGTAAGGTGTTTACAAGTTTTTCCGAAACGCTCAATCTGGTCACTAGATTTCGCGGAATGCATCTGGTAGTCGACGGTTTCAATTTAATCTACAAATTTCCGGAGTTGGAAGCGTTTATGTATTCCGATAGGCTTCGGGAGGCGAGGGTAGGTCTGCTCCGGATCCTAGAAGCGTATTCGGATAAAATTAAAAATCCAAATATTCACGTTTTTTTCGACGGACGTAAGGAAAAAGGAAGTGAAGTTCGGAAAGAAGCTTACGGAAAGATCAACGTATCTTTCAGCCAGGAATTGAAGGCTGACGACCTGATCAAGGATTATATCAAATATTCTCCACGTCCGGCGGACCTATTCGTGGTCAGCTCGGACCAAGAAATTGTACTTTTTGCAAAACGATTAGGTTCAAAAACTATCTCATCCGAGGATTTCGCGGCAAAGGTTGTGGAATCATTTCTTGAAAAGCCCTCCAGAGAAGAAAAATCTCCGGATCGAAAGCTTTCTCCGACGGAAATCCTCTATTGGAAAGAATTCTTTAAGAAGGGTAAATAAGACGTGCTCTTTAATTCCGTCCTGTTCCTAATTTTCTTTTCCGCGGTTTATCTTATCTATTGGCTTTCTCCCGACCGGAGGAGACAGGATGTACTTCTCGTTTCCAGCGCGGTTTTTTACGTTCTTGGTGCGGGGACACTTTTCGGAGGATTGGGTTTTTTCGCGCATTTCCTTGCGATCGTAAGCGCGAATTATTACGCTTATTATAAAATTAGGACTTCCGAATCGAGTAAGAAGACTTGGATGTTTGTTGCCGTTCTGTTGAACGTGATCAATCTAGGGTTCTTTAAATATTTCTATTTTATAAACCGGATCTTGGCCGACGTTACGGGATATCCTTTTTTCGAGGATGTCCCTCGGATTTTAAAAATATCCCTTCCTCTTGCAGTGAGCTTTTACAGCTTTCAGATGATCGCTTCCGCAGTGGACGCTTATCGAAAACCGGAAGGCGATATCCTTACCTTTAAGCAGTTTCTTTCCTTCGTTCTATTTTTCCCTATTTTAATCGTAGGGCCCATTCTGAGAACCAAGGACTTTTTCTCGAATCTGAACAATCTTACCCTGAGTCAGGAACGGTTGGTACGGGCCGGATTCCTGATGATTTCCGGTTTGATCAAAAAGATTTTGATCGCAGATCCAGTCGCAAACGTGATCGCTCCCGTTTTTGGGAATCCGGGGCAGTATGACAATCTTTCTCTGGCTTTAGCCGGTTTCGGTTATACCGTTCAGGTATATTGCGATTTTTCCGGATTAACGGATATGGCTCGCTCCGTGGGATTGATGTTCGGGTTCGAATTGCCGGAGAACTTTCGTGCGCCATTATTTTCACCTTCCGGTAGGGAGCTCTGGCAGAGATGGCACATGACTCTTTCCTTTTGGCTTAGAGATTACGTCTATTTCTCATTAGGTGGAAGTAAAAATGGAGAATGGAGAACGTATCTGAATCTGATCGTCACTATGACGGTCGGGGGAATTTGGCACGGCGCCGATTATACCTTCGTAGCATGGGGATTTTATTGGGGAGTGATTCTTGCTACGGAGCGTTTCTTTGTGAAACGTTTCGGGTGGGACGACGGGGAATCCTCGAATCGATTCCTCACACTCGTCCGGGTTCAGATCGTTTTCGTACTTTTCTCATTCAGCGCAATCCTGTTCCGTTCGAACTCCGCGGGGAAAATGCTGCAACACGTCGTTGGCTTAGTTACGAACATTCCGAACAGATTGTCTTCGCTTTTGTTCAACAACGGTTCGGGTTGGTTGGAGCAAGCGGCCGCATTGGTCTCCGGACCGGAGCCGTTCCGTCTGGAGAAGATGGAGAATATAGAAAAACTTGCATACTCCTATTTCGGTTTTCTTTTCTTCCATTTCGTTCAGTACAAACCGGAGTGGAAGGAGAAAATCCGAGGCAATCGGATCCTACTTCTTTTTCTTTCGGCGGTGATGACTGCCTTTGCGATCGCCTTATATTCCGAGGATGCCGGCGCATGTATCTATTGCCAGTTTTAGTGAAGAACCGGAAATTCCCATGAAAGAAAAAAAAGTCCTTTTGATTCCATTCCTGATTCTTGCCGCTATTTTATTGTCGGATCGCTTCCTGACCAATTCGTATTTCATGCGGTATTATTCGAATACATTGGCTTATTTGAATTTTTCGAGTAAGCACGATCTTTACGAGGATTTGCGCGAATATCTGAAGCAGCCTCTACCTGAAAGAAAGAAGGTGCTCGTCTTTTTCGGGAACTCCAGATCTCTTCTGTTTCCTTACCATGAACTCCGGAAGAAATATCCGGATTGGATCGTTTACAACTTTTCCGTTCCCGGAGGATCTCCGGATTATTTTCTGTATTGGGTGGAAAGATTGACCGGAGACGGTTTGCAACCTGATTTCGTGATTCTCGACCAATCCATGGAAATCTATAATAAAACCCCCGTATTGGCCTTGGACGAGGTTTTGGTTTACGGACTTTCCCCGGGTTTTTTATTCCGACATTGGAACCGTTACTCCAAAGAGGAATGGTCGGTCTTTCTGTCCAAACGATTGTTCCGTACATATAGGGAAAGGCCGAAACTTTGGAGAATCAGGGAGCGTCTTAAGAACGATTCCTACTGGGCGAACAATTACGCGGAAGCGGTTGTGCAGACCTTAAAAACTCTCCAAGACCAGAAAGGGAGTACGGCCAGGGATGCGAGCGTAGTGAAGTTGCCGGAAGACCAATTGATTAAGAGGTCCGAATCCGATTTTCAATCCTATCTGAATCCGTATACATTTCATACTGACATGCTGGAGATGCAAAGGGATTCCGTTAGACTTTTGAAAAACGCGAAAATTCCCTACGCCACGATATGGGTTCGCGTGGCAAGACCGTATTATAAATTGTACGGAACGAGAAAAACGGAAACGCCGGAAGGCCAAAGAATTCCATTAGAAATTTGGAATCAAGAAATCCGGAAATTCAATGAAGAAACCGAGACATCTCTCTGGAATATGAACGACGATCCGGAATATTCCTGCGACGATTTTTCCGATCCCGGTCACATGTCTCCGAGCTGCTATCCTGCCTACGGAGACTTTATCTTTAAAAAGCTCTCCGAAATTCGGGAATAAGGTTCGCTTTCAGTATTTAACGTAGTTGCAATCCGGATTCGACTTCTTGTTTCTTTTCGCGACCGGAAAGAAGTTCGACGATTCTCAAAGCGAATTCGAAAGCGGAGCCAGGACCTATGCTGGTCAATACGTTGCCGGACTCTTCCAAACGGGATCCGGTGTATTCCGGTGATTCCGAAACGGAACCCGGAAAAGCGGTAAATTTCTGTCCCGGCTCCAGGATTCCGTGGTTCTTCAATACGCGGGGAGCGGCGCAGATCGCGGAGATCTTGCGTTTTTCCGCTTTGAACCTCTTCAATAAGGAAAGAAGATTGGGATCTCGGTCCAGGTTTTGCGTGCCCTTGTTTCCTCCCGGAAGTACGATCATGTCGAAATCTTCTTCCAATATTTCTGACAACGTCGTGTCTGGAAGGTGCTTCGTGCCGCGAGACGCTTCGATCGGGCCGGGAACGAGTCCCGCTGTGGTGACTTGTATGCCTGCTCTTCGGAGGACATCCACAATGATGACGGCTTCCATCTCTTCCATTCCCGTAGCGAACGGGACAAGCACCTTCGGCATAATTCCCCCTTTGAAAAGCGGACTTTTACGATGGGTTCACTATGCCATTTTCCATTCCGGAATCAAATCATTTCCGAACGGCTTTCGTCCAAGTGAGGTTCGAATTTAGGAAATAATTCGAAATCAGGCCGGCGCCGATGGATAGAAAATCGCAAAGCAATTTCACCGAGATCGACAGGGAATGGCTGTCGTTCGAAAAGGCGACTTTCGTGAGAAGCTGGTAGCATCCCAACTGTAGAACGAGGCTAAAAAGGCTTACACTGTGAAAAATTAGGAATCCTTTGGCTGCATTCCAACTTTGAAATCTCCTTTCATAAAACGTAAAGTAATTGTTGAAAAGAAAGTTGGAAAGTACCGATAACTCGATTCCTAAAAGTACGGAACTGGAAATCGTTCCCACATAAGAAATTCCCGTATTCAGATCCGGGAATCCGAGAAATTCTCCCAACAGGAATCCACCCAAGTTTACGATGATCCCCGTAGCGCCTACGAGAGCATAGAGTAAGAAAGTAGGGGAGATCCATTTTCCGTAACGGATGTCCAGAAGGGCCACTAGGAAATTCCGAAGAACGGAATTGTCCAATTTCGTTTCCCCGTGGATTCTCGTTCTAAAAGTGTACGGAATTTCTTCCACCTTCAAGTCCTTGCTTCCTCTGGCCAGGAATTCCAACAGGATTTTAAAACCTCTGGGATTGATATTGTTTTTCACCTCGGAATAGAGGTCTTTTTTAATCCCGAAATATCCGCTCATCGGATCCGAGACGTCCTGTCTCAGGATCCATCTTGCAAGAGTGTTCCCGAATCTACTCACCAGTACCCTTAAGAGGGACCATTTACCTGTAGAGCCCCCCTTCGTGTATCTGGTACCCAAGCACAAATCGTTTCCTCTATCATTGAGTGAGCGGATCATTTCCGGTAGGATTTGCTCGTCATGCTGGAGGTCCGAATCCATTACCACGAACAGATCTCCTTCAGCGATACCCATCCCGGTCAGGACGGCCGAAGACAGTCCTTTTCCGGAAAGTCTCCGAATGACTTTTAATTGGGGGATTCTTCGTTTTAGGTTCTCCGCCACTTGCCATGTATGATCCGGACTGTCGTCGTCGACGACGATGATTTCGTGTTTAAATCCGGAAAGGGATTGCGAAATCCTTTCCGCAGCGATGGGTAGATTTTCGCTTTCGTTATACGTCGGCAGAATGATGGAAACGATCGGTTTCATACTTCAATAACCAGGATTTATTCCCTTAGACTCCGCAGCAAATACTATTAAGTAATTAATTAATTACATACTAAAAATAAATTCAAAAATCCTCCTGGATTCTGAACTTCGGTCGAGGGGGAAAAAGAAAAACCGCAGGAGTAGTCGAAAAATTCGCTACTTCTGCGGCGAAAGGAAAAGCGGATATTTGTACGGACGCGTTATCTGCAACAAAGAAGGGCGCTTGCCGAACCGTTTCTTTGAGCCATTCCCGCCACATATTCGTTGTCGTCGCACTGGCCTTTGTAGGAACCGGAAGCCCAATCGCCTCCGCGAGTTGAGGTGCGATTGTCTCCTTGGTTGTACCAAAGAGTCCGGCAACTGTTTCCTAAACTGCGGTTACTCTGGGCGCATAGAATTCCGCTCGTTCCCCACCAACGTTTCGAAAAGCCGGACACATAGTAATTTTGCGGACATTCGTATTTTGTAAATCCGCCAGCCCAATCTCCGGTGCCATGGTATCTCGTAGAGGTTTCATTTACGGACTGCACGTTATACGAGCGACTTTGGGCCCAGAGATTCCCATAATTCACGTCGGTGCATAATGCCCTTTGGTCCTGGCTGAGTCCGTTCAATCTATATCCGTCCGAGCAGGTACCCTTGTTGGCGCCGTTGTCCCAATCGTCGTACAATGTGGAAGAATTGTCGTTTCCGTTCCCGATCGAAAGATTGGAAAAATGATACGCAAAGACCGATTGCCCCTGGTTCCCCGAATACGTTAGGAGCTGATTCAAGGGGGCGAATCTCCAATCGTCTTTTAGAGTTCTGGACCAATCGCTGGATACTAAACCCCATTCATCGTTTCCGTTCAACGGCCAAAAAGCGAAATCCAGGTCCCGAGCGATCAGATAATTTACGAGATTTTGGAGCCATTGCTTGTCTTGAGGGTTCGTGGTGGAAGGCGACGCTCCGAATTCGCTGACCCATACCGGAGTCGTATAATACATCTCCGGATCCACTACGTAGCCCCATTCCGAATATACCGTATTGTTAAACGTATTCACGTCCATTTCCCGGTACATGATATTTCCGCCGGACGTATTCGGATCTCCGTTGTTCTTCGGCCCTATGTATCCGTAATTGTGCGCGGAATAAACCAATTTATTCGCTACAGGAAGGTGAACCGGCAGGTCTTTTACGGGTTTCAAGTGGGGTCTTTCTCCGGAACCGAGTACCGGGATGAGGCCCCACCAGTTGATTCCTTCCACGATGACGAGCAAATCCGGATTGTTCTGCGTGACCAAAACTCCTAGGTCCTGGGCCGCCTTATGCCAATCATTAACGTCCCCCGATCCCCAATTCGGGCTATCCGGAATGTAAGTGTCTCCCTTTCGCTGGGTTCTGACTTCGTTTCTGAGATCCGCAGCGATAACCATCTTGTTATTTTTGTAGCGGTTTACCATCATCAGCCAATCGCCTTGCCACATGTCCGTGGAAGAATTGTAGGCCAAATTAGAGCCGGTATGATACCAAAGTCCGTTATAATCGAAGCCGCAACACCACTCAGCTAACGTCGTATGATTGTTTAAAACGACCGCGATTCCTGCATCGGTCAGCGCCTGTACCGTCTGGTCATACACCTGCAGAGGAGTCATTCCGCTGAACTGCGGATTGGCGCTGACGTCCGCGTCCGCAACCGGAGAATTATTGTGCAACATGACGTTCGAAAACGGAAGTCTGACGGCGTTAAAACCCCAGTTCTGAATCAGAGCGACGATGTTCGCAATCGGTTGTTTGTCCAAACCGGCCACGACTTGATGGGTGTCGCTTGCTCCATACCAGTTGACCGCCTTCAATTTAAAACGGTTATTGTTCGAATCTACGATGTATCTGCCGTTCGTACTGAAAGGCACGGCAGGTAGGGGAACTCCGGTGGAAGAATAAAGTTGTTCGCTGCGCTGCGAAGTTTGTTGGGTCCAGCTTTGTAGGTTTGCGACCAAGGAAGAAAGCGTTCCCGCACCGCTGAATTGCGAATTTTCTTTTTGGCAAGCAAGAGCAGGTAGCAGAATGAGGATCGTCGCAAGGATCCCCGGAATTTTGGTTTTCTGTATCGACATTTCAATTCTCTCCAAAGGCGACCGGCCCGGCATTGCCTTTTCGTTGTTCTTATCTTTATAGTAAACGACAGCCTACTTATATATCATCTCTATAGCGAACGCTAAACGACTTATAAAGGAATTATTTTATAATTATAACATTTGTTATATATAATACCTCGGAAGGAAATTCGGCTGTTTGTGGAGGAAAGAGTATCGTTCGTTTCGAATCCATTGGAGTAACTGCTTTTTGAGGAACGAGGCGGGTCCAAATGAGATGGACGATTTTCGCAGAGTTGATTCGTGGGAATTGCATGAGAAAGAGACTCTTTCCGGAACGGATCCATAATCAATAAAACGATACAGGATAAAAATGATCAGACATTTCTTTCAAATCGAAGATACAAAAAATTCGTATTCGGTGATCCTCCGAGTTTTGGTCGGAAGCGTGTTCCTCTGGGAGGGAATCATTAAATTTCTCTACGTGAACCAGGGCGTGGGGCGCTTCACTAAGCTGGGGTTTCCCGAACCGTCGTTCGTAAGCGGCACAATCGGATGCCTGGAAATTTTAGGAGGATTGTCCTTGGCAATGGGCTTGTTCACGAAAGAATTCAGCCTCGTTTTTCTCGTAGAAATGATGGTAGCAATGACGATGACCAAAATTCCGTTATTGTTCGGAAGTTCGCCCTTGGCTTTGCCTCACAGTCCACCTGTGACCGGAATTTGGGCCTTTTTACATGAAATTCGATCCGAATACTCGCAGGCTCTGGGATCCTTGTTTTTATTCTTCAACGGGCCTGGAAGCTATTCTCTAGATGCAATTCGGAAAAGAGTCAGTTCCAAGCAGTAAACATTTCGTAGTTCCTTCGCATAGGGGAAGGTTCTCCTATGCGATTGTGTTTCTCTGCGGTTTCCTGGCGGGAACGGAGATCGAGACAGAATCTAGTACTTCCGATAATAGATATTATGTCTCATTATTGAAGCGGCTGTTTTGATAGTACTCAAACATACTTTACACTTTATATTTAATACATCCTTTACAGAAAGACCTAAAATAAACCACGAACCTTACGTTTCTGAAGCGTAAAGCCTCAATGAATTAGCAAATCATGTACTCTAATATTAGTCTATAGCCATTCCGGTAATCTTCCGGATAACCAACCCCGTTATGAAATTCCAGAACTCTAAGACGATAAATTCCTGCTCTTTTATTATAGGTCCAAAATTCAGAAGTGATCGGAGAGCAAATCGGATTTGGATCGTTTATGGATTTTCCAGTATAAGATTCTAAGTCTGTGCTCGTTACCCGTAATCTTATTTCCATCTGTAACTATGAAGTCTCCAGATTCACAATTATAGGATATGATTAATGGTTTCCCGAGGATTGAAGAAACTTTCGTTCTCGAGAATCCTATTTTAATTAAACGAAATTTTTTATCTGAGTAAGACGAAGTATATACAGTATCATCCCCTAATACAAATAAAACTGCATTATCCCAGAGTCCATCTAATGAGCATATAGAAACCGATATGCAAAGAATTAAAATAGTAAGGATGGATGAAATAATGTAGATCTTATTTCTTGTTTTGATTTGCTTCATACTTTCTTAGTTCTTCTTTAACATTTATTCCAGACTTTTGAAAGGCATGATTCCAAGATGTATCTCCTCGACTCCGAAGCTTATGAAGCAAGTTTATATCCTGCCAGCCGTTTTGACCACTGTAAACTTTCACTGAAGCCGCTACGAACGTTTGCCAACCGGATATTCTTGGTGACCAGCGAGCTCTTCTCGTAGAACTTTATAAGGAATTGCGAGATGTGAGAGGTTTTTTCTTTTAAAATAAAAATTCTACTGAGAATTCAAACGTATTTTTAAGCGTTTTTCGGCGCCTTTTCTAAATAGTTTTATGGTAACTTCTTTTCCGGAATTTTTCCCGAGCTCTGCAAGATACTCCGGAATAGTATAGATTTTTTGAGAATTAAATTCTGTAAGGATATCATACTGATGGTTGGTATCCCTGATAAGATATCGTCCTCCCGGCAGGCGTCAGAGCAGTTCCATAAACGAAATTGCTTGAAGAGTATGAATAAGAATGATCGAATCGAGATCCAAATAAAACAATTTCGGCGTCAAATTCAAATGCTGCATCCCGAAGATCGCCCGACCAGATTTTATTTGGAGTGGCTTTAAATGAAGATTCACCCACTACCATATATCCATTTTCTACCATTCTTAGGTCATCATTTACGGGATCTGTCGAATAACTGCGAAGCTCAGGTTCTTTATTTGAAGAAGCAAGAATTTGATTCGGTTTATGGCGTCCAGCGGAATGATCTGAATAAAATTCCACATAAGGGTTAGAAACGCATCCAATGAAAAGAATACTGAAAATCGACAATATAAACTTCATGATTTTAGAATAACGTTTATATCATCGTTTGCAAATGTTTTTCGATAAAGTTGAAGGACCTGACTTAGCTTGCAAGATTTTTAGGTTGAAAACTGGCTGATACCATTACCGAGATCAGATACTCTTAACGAGTATAACGGACCGAAACTATGCCGGGGCCCCGCTAGTTTCTTATTTACAGGCCCCGTTGAATTCGAATGCCCCGATGGAATACCCGTAGGCCCCTGCAGGAATAAACGAAGGAGCCGCAACCGCAGTGTTTTGAGTCCTTGGCCTGGTTTCTATATCACTCGCCGTATATGGAGCGAGTATATTGTCGTTAATTCCTCCGTAGACTGCATAACAGGAGGAACTAGAGGAAAGATCGAAGGCATGGTCGATATCAGTAGCGTTTACGAACTTGGGATTTTGAGCATAGTTTTGGGAAGCTGCGCCGGCTCCGGTTAAATACGTCGGTACGGCGCAGCTCGTGGAGCTCAATCCCCCGATGGCCGCTCCCGGACAGATGGAAGTATAAGAAGTGGTCGTTCCTGCTTCATAAGCCATCGTCGAGCAACTATAAAAATTATTCCCTTGGATCGAAGAACCTACACCGGAAGTCAAAGCGTTGAACAGACATACGTAGGAACTGCTCGGAGTGATCATCTGGTTGTTCATCAATTTCATATCCAGTGCCAGGACCGCACCGTAACGGACTGCGTTCGTCGTGGCCGTCAGGGATCCGTTTCCTGAGTAGATGCTATTTCCAAGCACGGCGACATTGCTGGTGGAAAGATTGGTGGATTGGAAAAGGATTCCGAAGAAATTCGAAGCGCTGACGGTAGCATCAATATACGCTTGCGGATTAATAGAATTGGAATTGATCGCCAAAGAGTTCGTAGCGATCATATTGCGCACTTCGACTCCTGCGGAATAGTTCGTCGGAAATGCCGATCCTACCGATCCAAGGCCACTGATCCGATTCCAAGTGAGCACTGCGGAGGAAGCGTCGACCACCACTCCGGAGGAAGCAGCTCCGCCGGAGCCGCCGTAAATCGTATTGTATTCTAAAACCGTGTTATTGCTGCCTACGATTTGTATCCCGGACAAGAGTCCTCCCGCCGAGCTAGGTTGTCCCCCTACGATCGTATTCTCGAAAATGAACAATCCGCCGGGACTCGGGATCGAGGCGTTTAGAAAAATACCGGTGGTATAAGCCTTCGTGGGATCCGATGATGCAAAAATTCCGAAACCGGAAATTTTGACGACTTCGTTGGCGGTTAACGCCGCGAGAGTTACGATGATCGGAGCGCAAGGAAGCGCATAGGAAACCCCGCAACCCGCCGTCGAATCATTAATCAATGTTTGGTACGTACTGGGAGATCTTGTGCCGAATCCTGGAGCAAACCCTCCGACGATCGAAGTCTTTTTGGTTAAAGAAATGGCCGTCGTGACTGTATACGTTCCTTGCGAAACGAATACATGACAGGAGTTGGTCCCGCAGTTCGTGACTCCTTGCTGGATGGTCGCACAAGGCGCTGCCGGGGTTGCGCAGGCTGGAGCGGCCGCGTCGGTTCCAGTGGGAGAAACGTAGTATTTATTTGCTACGAGAGAAAAATTCACCACAAGTGGAGAACCTTCCAAAAGTACGTTGCCTCCGCTATCCGTGCATCCGGTGATTTTTGCGTATACGTTCAGCGGAGCCGCTAAAGTCGGACTATAACTCCCGGAATTCGGGATGATCGAAAGAACGTTTCCTGCAAGGGAAAGGGTCGCGTAAGGGCCCAAGTTCGTCGGGCTTGCCGCAACGGTGGCATCCAAGATGCAGCTCCCCGCAGTTGGAGTTTCCGATAAAGTAATATTGATCGTATCCGTTACCAAAATAGAGGTATTGTCCGCAGGCAAAACGGAGATGTCGCTAAAGCAATTCAATATGGGCGCGGCGGGAGAACCTCCGTTGACGATCCCCGTATTCGCAGGCACGGCCTTAAAAATACAGGTATGGTTCGGCAATCCTTGGAAGACACCGACTGCGAAAGACTGTTGGTCTGCAATCGTAGTCGGAAAGGAATAAGTTCCGTTAGTGGTCACCGTAAGGAAGTCTATGGCATTATTCGAAAGTACTAATGAATTCGTATTTGTGCTGGAGATACCGACCACTGTCACATTGATAGGATAAAACGCGGTCCCACATTGCACCTGGACGACGGTGGACGGGAACCCTGTCTGACCCGTCGGATTCGTGATTTGACAGATGATTTTAGGTGTAACCGTCGGTTGGGCCGTAACCGTTAAGGAATAGTTCGTTCCCGCTACTTGTTTTGTAGGAAAGGATTGGGTGCTGTTGCTGGAGAAGGTTAAAATTTCTCCCAGAGAATCCGAGATGGAAACGGTCGCCGCTGCGGGAAGTCCGGATACCTGAACCTGCAGAGGTACAGGCGTACTAACACTCGTAGTCAATTGGGAAAAAGCGAGAAAGTCATCAATACCGGATTTCGGTCCTTGGTAACAATCTAGGAATAGAAAAGAGACTCCCAGCCGTAAAATAATATGAAAAATCCGCCGTAGGCACATCGAAAGAAATCTATTCTTTAATTATAACCTCTGACTCGGGAAAAACATTCAAAGAATCGAGGAAAAAACGTAGGAAACATACCGAATTAGGCGCTTTTCTTTGCCCCCTCCCCTGTCGTTTCGGCTCTGCCTAGCCACGATCGAATTTGTCAATACCCTTGCCAAAGAGAGATTGTAACAATCGTTTTATTATTATCCGACTTATTCAGGCACTCGCACTTCACTTGGGCGGATTGGCTGTAATAACCCTGGGATGCGGAGAAACCCGGAGCCGGTTTGCAACTTTTATACAAACCTCCTTCTACCAGACGATTGCAAGCCTGCTGGATCGCCGCTTCTATATCCCCATTTTGCGCTTTCACTTGTTCGGGAAGCAATAACAACGCGATACTTGCAAAAAAAGCGAGCAATATGATTCGTATTTTTTTCATGAAAACGTCTCGGAGGTCGGGGAATTAAATGTGAAGAATCTTTTGGAAAGAAAAAATTTCAAACGAAATTTCGGATAGGACGAATTTTTCCCCGTGAATTGTGCTTTTTGTATGGAATTATCCGTCTCATTACGCTGTAAATTCTTTGGCGAATCCGTGGATTCGATCCGATCGAAATTGAAGAAAATTTCCTCGGATGGAAGAGACTGTTGGATTCGTAGCTTCAATAGAAAATCCAAATACCTTGCTGCATTTGCTTTGAGAGGAATGAATGCAATTTGAATCGCTCCGGTCCGTTCCGGCAAAAGTAATTCCCGTTTTTCTGGGGATTCTATTCATCCATCTGATTCCGGAAATCCATCCGGGTTTCGAGTTTTCCGGTTCCGTTTCTAAACTTTCGGCCCAAACCCAAGACAATAAGGGCGCTCACGACGATGTTTTCGAATACAAAGTGAAAAAGAACGATACATTATCCAAGATTTCCAAGCAATTTCTGGAAGATCCGGGGAAGTGGAAGGAATTGTTGAAGTACAACGAAATTCCGAACCCTTCTTTGATTCGGGAAGGGATTACTCTGAAGATTCCGGGGTATCTTAGAAAGGATTCCATTCCGGCAGTCCCTACTACTACGGTTGCGGCGAGCCCCGAGGGGATCGTGGAATTGGCCGTAGGAGTCGTCGAAAGTTCGAAGGACTTCAATCCGGTTACGAATGCGGGAAGCTGGGCCAAGATCGGTAAAAATGCCACTCTCTATACCAACGAATGGATTCGTACGAAGGAAAAATCTGCGCTTAGATTCGCGTTTCTAAAAACTCGGATTTCGTTCGATGTCCGACAAAATTCCCTATTGAGAATCATTTCGAGCGGCGCTCAATCTCTTGCGGAATACAAACAGGATACCGCCGAAAATGCGAAGGCAGTCCAAGTGAATTCCGGATCTGTGCAGTCCGCAGTCTCGGAAAAAGACAAAGGAAAAAAATACAAACTCTTCGTGGTCACTCCTGTAGCCATGGTCGGAGTTCGCGGAACCGAATTTTACGTGGATTCCAGTATTCCTGAAAAGAGTTTGATTGGATGTTACGAGGGGGAATTGGAAGTAGGTGCCCAAGGATCCATCGTAAAAGTGCCTGCCGGATTCGGTACGACTGTGGAAAAGGGGAAAAAGCCCACAACCCCTACCCCTCTCCCGGATCGGGTCGAGATCCAGTAAATTCCGACGAAATGAGTTTTTTCTCTTTCAGATAGAAGCGATGAAAATTTTCGAAATCTTCCGGACCGTTTGTATTTGCATCTGTATTTTCGGTCCTTGGCAAATCCAAGTTTTGCGTTCCCAATCTCAACCGAAAAAGTCGACGGTGGAAGCGCCTCCTCTCCAAACGATAATTTTGAAATGGGGATCTGTCCGGGGCGCTTCGGCTTATCTCGTGGAGCTTTCCGAACATTCCGATTTTATAAACGTACGTTCCACACAGACCGTGTATGAATCATCCTTTACTTACGGGCAGGAACTCCTTCCTTTCTACGTTAGAATCACCGCGATCGGAAGTTCAGGAATCAGAGGCCTTTCCTCTATGTCCGTTTCTCTCAGGGAATACGCGGATCGATACAAAGAGGTTCGGTATGAGACCGACGATTTCGTCAACCCTTCGGAAAAATTGGAGATATTTCTAGAGGAGCCTCGGGACGAAAATTCTCCCAAAACGGACTCTAAAGGAAAAGCTCGTTTACCTACGAAAACCTATTTCAGGATCGATAAGGGCGATTGGCAGGAATATAAGGGAACCATTCCTCTTCTAAAAGAAGGATGGGCAGACGTCGAATTCTATTCCGAAGACATCGTCGGCAATAGGGAAGAAGTAAAGAATATCCGGATATTGAAGGATACGACCGCGCCTACGGTTGCCTGGGAAAGAAGAAAACCCGGGCGCTCTAATTTACCCGAATACCGCCCCGGAGATATTTTGCCGTACGGAATTTTCGAAGAAGGATCCGGAATCCGGTTTTTGGAAGTGGAACTGAAATCGGAAACGCCTGGCGCTCGAAAAACGGGAAGACAGAGAAAGCGGGAATTTTCGGGAAATAAACCGTCCTTCCGATCGGAATACAAACTACCCGAATCGTTACAGGAAGGGATTTGGATTTTGCAATGGAAGTCCGAAGATAAGGCGGGAAACCGCAATACGGGCGAATTTCCGATCGCGATCGATCCCAAAGGACCTTCCTGCGAAATCGTTTTGCCGGGAACTCGTAAAGAAGGTGACGTTTATTTGTTAAACGACAAATCAAAGGTCCATGTGTTTTGCAACGATGAAACGAGTGGAATGAAGGAGGTGCTGATTACGATCTCCTCCGAAGAAGGCGTAACGGAATTTCAGAATCAGGAACCCTTCCCTCTTCCGATCGGCAAGTCCACCGTCACGATACGAGCGTCTGATACTCTAGGAAATTCGAGCGAATTCCATTATAAAGTAGAAGTCCTGGATCCAAACTGGCCGAAAGGCGGTACTCGATTCGAGGTTAAGAAATAGAAACTTCTGCAGAGAGATCCCGTGGAAGTCGCGGGTTTCTCAAGGTAGAACTCCTGCCCTACTTGCCTGTCCGAAAAAACTGCAATCTCTGGAATCAACTGCGCTGAATTCTTAAGGAGCTAAGGTACCATTCGAATGCTC